>NZ_CAXAPN010000020.1:0-119525 GCF_963971015.1 Pseudomonas sp. RA_15y_Pfl2_54 | reverse complement strand
ACATCGTTGGGTTTTACAACAACGAACGGCTGCACTCAAAACTGGGGTATCTGCCGCCGACCGTTTACGAGCGGGCGATGGCATCGAAACCACCTATCGAGGTGTCCGGAATTAGTTGACCACCACACATTGCCGTGGTACCGAATTGGATGCTCAGCATAATCCCCGGCCAGCGCGTCGTTACCCTCACCTCCGAACAGCAGATCATCCGCCCCACCGCCCCAGAGTGTGTCGTCTCCTGCACCACCGTCCAGCAGGTCGCTTCCAAAAAAGTGGGCAGCGTCACCGGCAACGCCGTTCAGTACATCATCATCGCCCTTGAGAGTGTCATAGCCTGGACCACCATAAATCGCATCGTTTCCACCGTTACCAGCGAGCCAATCATCGCCACTTCCACCGTCCAATACATCGTTACCATGGTGTTTGCTTTGCAGTCCCCCGCCCCAATCGAGGTTGTCTCCCATTATCGTGTCGTTACCGCTTCCTCCGGCCAGCGTGTCATCCCCCCCATCCCCTGCAAGAAGATCATCTTCTGTTCCACCATCAAGCAGATCCTCGCCCCATCCGCCATTGAGAACATCGCGACCGCCCTGGCCGTAGAGAACATCGTTATCGCCCTGCGTCGAACTGTTAAAGGAGGCCTGTGAAAAGACAGTTCGGTGACTGGTGACACCACCGTCTATAAGCACTTCGACGCGTTTGAATCCCCATTTCTGCTCCAGCGCGCCGGTCGTTTCATCCCCTGATAAAACGTCATCTCCCGCACCTCCAATCAGCGTATCCCGATCGTTACCGCCCAGAAGCACGTCCTGGGATGCCGTACCGATGAGCAAATCGTGGCCGGCGCCTCCGTCAAGCCAATCGCCTCGAGCGGCTTTCCCTTTAGAGTCACCAGCGGCCATGGCTTTTTCGAGCGTCGTCTGTTTATCCCCAAACAACTGATCGTTTCCGTCCTTGCCGAATAATCGGTCTGATCCACCAAGTCCGAGAATGACGTCGTCTTTTGCAGAGCCGTAGAGCACATCGGCCTTGTTTCTCTGTTTTACGTTGGCCAATAGCAACGCGTTGCCCAGCTCATCGTATGAGAACTGATCACCGGGAACATTGGGGTCGATATCTTTCGCTTTCCAGTCGCCCTGGAGAACCAGATCGGGAGCAGAGACCGTATGGTCTTGGTGTTCAGGAAGTCGGATACCAAGCATCCCGGGGCGGAAGTTCTTGATAACGACGAGGTCGTTCAGGCCATATTTGATGTTGAGGGTGGGTTCAGTGAGTTCTTCGATGAGGGTCAGGGTGATGGCCTGATCCTCGGTCGACCAGATATTGCTCAAAGGGGCGCGACGTTTGAGTGAAGGAATCGGCGCGCCGTTGATCCACAGCTGCCCATTGGCGTTGGCGTCGAAGATCTCATCGATGCCATCACCGCTGGAAAACTCATAGCGGTCGCTGCCTTCGCCACCGCTCAAAGAGTCGTTACCCTTTCCTCCGACCAGAACATCATCACCGGCCATTCCGTGCAACGCATCATTGCCGTCGCCTCCACCAAGCAAGTCGTTGCCGCGTCCACCCTCGATGACATCGTGACCTGCCAGTCCGTTGATCGTGTCATTGCCCGCGCCGCCATACAGATGGTCAGTGTTCGCACCGCCCGCGAAAGACCGTGCACCGTCATCGCCGAACATGACCAGCGGATTCAACACACCGGTGGTCATCGGCGCCTGTTTGGCTGAGGCGAGATCGGAGTAGGAAAACTTCTGCAGCGAGTGCTCTCCAAACGAGCCCTGGGTTCGGGCAATCAACCGGGCCAACATCTGCGCACGATCGGCAAGCCATTGCGCGGTGATGAAACCTTCGCCGGTCAGCGGATCGTAGAGTGCCAGTCCGCGTCCGGGGTAACCGTCATCGCGTTCGATGACGATTTCACTGAGTTGCTTCAGGGAATTACGCAACGCCAGGCCGATGGGTGTCGACTCGCCAGCCAGTTTTGCCCATGAATTGGCGTTTCCGTATTCGCCTATCGAACGGGTGACGATGCTTTGGGACTGCTCTGGTGAAAATGCCGAGAAGAATGCGTAAGCGTTGGTGGCGAAGGTTTCATCGGTGGTAGGTGGCGCTGCTGAATCGCCGTTGTAGGTGCGCTTGAACATGTCCAGAAATTCGTTCTGGCCATAGCGCAATATCAGGTCGACCACGACGGAAACCGGCGTGCCTTTCACGACATGCTGAATCAGCGGATTGAGGCTGCCACTGGCGAGCGCGATATTGATTTGCTCTGGCACGACGGAAAGCAGACTTTGCAATGGATTGACGCCGAAATTGCTGATCGCCGCTCGCAGGCCGACACTGTAGGAATCGATGGCGAACAGAATATTTTTATAGTCATCGAGCCTGTTGGCTTTTGCTTGAATCGGCGGGCCGCCATCTTCCCCTTGCGAATCACCCGCAGAGATCAATCTCCAGGTTTCATAGGGCGGCGCTCCACCCAACAGGCTGAATCCGACTGTCCCTGACCAGCCGGCGTTATGGCTCACGGCTGTATCCTTCTCTCCGCAAGCCTCACTAAACAGTGCCTTGCCGATCGCACTGGCATCAATCTCTGCAATCTGGCTGATGGATGGAACCGTCCAGGGTGCCAGCCGACCCGCGAGGGATCCGTCGATCAAAGTATTGATGAAATTGGCGGCGACCTGATTCGATGACAGTTGCATCAGGTTTTCACTGAAGATTTTATTCAATCTCAGTTCACCTTGCCGCGAGGTGTAGCCGCGAATCAGGGCGGAGTAGGCACCGTTTCCACCGTTGGCATCAATGGCCACGGCAAGCCAGAGCCTGGCGCTTTTCAGAATTTTTCCCGCTTCTTGATCGACAGCGGTAGCCTCAGAAACTCTTCCGCCAATAATATCGAATAGTTTTTGATACAGGGGAGCGCAGCTAGCCCCTGTTAATTCCAGCGCAAGATATTCGACATCTTCAGAATCGAACATCAGTCCCTTGCAAATATTTGCTGCATTTAAGATTTCTGTTTTTTCCAGATCATTAAAAACATAACTCATCGTTACTTCCTTGTAATAACAGAGCGTGAAAGATAGCTACTGAGAAACTTAAGCATCTCAGGTGACTCTCGTAATGACGATAGACCGAGACTTACCCGACCGTGCCCTCCGGAAAAATCAAAGCTGTGTAACTCCACAGTGCAAAAAAAATTCAAACTCCCAAAATCCAGGTTTTCCAATTCGGCTCTACTGAGTTTCGCCAATTTCTCGTCAGTCAGTTCCTCCTCAGCAGCCGGGCGAATCAAGCCGTTACAGCTTATCAATCGAGGAGTGCCATCACGCCGCGGCCAGTCAGCAATGACAAACTTTCGAACGGAAGCCTCATTCTTGAAATGCGGCGGAGGTGCATTCAGCCAAAGTTCCAGTCCAGGATAATTTTTCAACTTCACAATCAACTCATCCGGCCAGTTGACGTGCCGATAGCCCCGTTCATGGGGTTCAGTGTTTTCTTTTTTTGTATAAAGCCCAGCGTTCAGCTTATAAAGACGCCAACTTTCAGGAGTCGGCTTTACACTCTGGTCGTGGTAAGACCGTATCTCCGTCCCGGTCCACCAGAAATGCCCCTTGAGCGTATTGGCCAGACACGCTTTCTTATTCGCCAGTTCAGGCATGCCCACATAAAACTCCGGGACCAGAGTCTTATCCACATAGCTGCCGCCCAGTATGGGCACCTGCTTCATGCTCGCCAGCTTCTTTTGACAGGCCTCCTGATCCGCGTAATAGATTGCCATCGCCTCGGCGACCTGTTCTTCACGGATATAAAAATTCACCACGCAATAACAGGCATAAATAAACAAGCCGTATTTCAACAACCTCTTAAACCATTTAACCCATGGCTTGTGCGACATCCGGAGCATTTCAAATCTCCCTGTCAAACTGACGAGCAGGCGGTTTCTTGAGATGCCCGAACATCGCGTTTTCAAATACCTCAAAGTAATGTTTCGTGCCGTACGCCACATCAAATCTGCTCGCCGTCAACTTCGCAGCGCGGCGCAGGCAGTCGAACTCATCAACGGAATCAAGAACCTTGGCAATACGTTTGGCGATACCGTGATGATCGAAGAAATCCACCAGCATTCCATTGTGACCATCGACGATCACCTCCCTTACCGGAGCCGTATCCGACGCTACTACCACACACCCAGCCGCCATCGCCTCCAGTAACGACCACGACATAACAAACGGATACGTCAAATAAACATGAACCTTTGAACAGTCCAGAACTGCCCGGTAAGTCTGGTAAGGAAGCTTCCCTGTGAAATGAACGGTGGAATGATCGAAACTTACCTCTGCCTCCATCCTGCTGCGCCAATTTGCATAGCCAACCGGCTTACCCCCGTAACTGACGTCATCACCGCCCACTATGATTATCTGCGCACCGGGACACTCAGCCTGAATATGCGGGATCGCTCGCATAAAACTGTGAAACCCGCGATAAGGCTCAAGATTCCTCGCGACATAAGTAACGATCGGCTGCCCGGCTCTCAGTTCGACGCCATTGGGCAACCTGACGGCCCCAGCTTTCGCCAAACAGGAACTCTGAATGACGCCCTCGTGAATAACCCGAATGGCCGACTGATAAGCGGCCGGAAAGAGACTGCGCTGCCACCGCGTGGGCGCAATGGCAATGTCACATTGCTCAAGATTCAAAAGATGCAGCGAATTGAGCACTCGCAGCCTTGATGACTCTCTTGTTGCTCGCGGGAATTCAGGGTCGAACCCGGAATCTGCTCCCTGCGCCCGATAGTAATATTCGCAATAGTGAATAAGCGGCGCGTCAGGATAGACATCCTTGACGAAGAGCGTTTCCCCCCATCCGGGATGAGCGAGAATCACGTCCGGCCGATAACCCGAATGTTTCAGCCGGCTCAGAGTTTCAAAAACCTTCTGTCCATCAGTCACCGCTTGTTCGTAACGGGTCAGGTAGGGGTGAATACCGCTCGGCGCTCGGCTGGCAGCGCGGTATCGATATATTTTCACCCCTGCGATACCCGGCGCCGTATCCCGACCTATCGCTAAAACCTCATAACGCCTGTCAATCGCCGCCAGCACCACATGACGGAACTGGCCCGGAAAGTTTTGGTGAATTACAAGAAGCTTCATAGCGGCATCGTCCTTTTATTCGCCGCTGTTGAACTGAGTATTGCTCACCTCGATCGGCAGGAACAAACGCTAACAAATACAAGGAAATGAAACTGTAGGAAGCGTCTGGGAATGCCCTAGGAGATGGCTAACGGGACGACTTTTCGACGGTTGCGTAGTAACGCGGGGCGGCATCCGTTGGCGGATTTGACGGGTTACTGAGCCAGACGCAGGGTCGGACCGGACGCAAATCTACATCCTGTCCGACCGCCAACACGGCGTTTAACTGGACACAAGAACTCGCACTTGATTTATGGAATGTGTTCACCGCGTGTTTTTACACTCGTGAACGCTGGAAGCGCCTAACCGCGCTTTCCCAAGGACGACTCTTTGACTATGGACAGTCTCATGACGGGCAACACCCTAGAACGCACACCTTCGCTGACACAACCGCTCCCCCCCGATGAACCTGAAGGCATCGAAGCGCTGCCGGCTGTCACTGACAGCACGATTGAGCCCCCCTTAGGCAATTGGGGTGGGGCGTTGTCCTGGCCGATTCCACTGAATCCAGACGAACAACGGCGCTTGCGCCTGATTACGATGAATCATGCGCACCACTTGGGCGACCAGCCGTTGGTGATGCAGACCCAGGGTGGTGCGCTGGAGTTTCTGCGTTATCGCTGCCCACTCCCGGATAACATCGCGAACGATCCTGCCCGGATACTCGAAATCCTGATCGGCTCCGCGCAAGGGCAACTGATGGGCAATGCGCTGCAACGAAGAATGCAGGGTATCGACAGCGAAAGCAGTGCGATGGATTACCTGCTGGCAGGCATCACACTGCAACTGGACCCCGAATCGATCACTGCCCCTGATCGGCGCAAAACAGCCGATTTTGATCTGGCCAGTGATCAGCATTGGGGCCGGCGCGCCTCTGAAGTCGCAGATAACCTGGCTGATCACTTGAGCCGGGAAGGTAGAACCAGCGCTGCCCTGGCGAAAGCCGGTGCGTACCTTTTGCTGGGCAGGTCGGCACCGCAATTTCTGATTGAGGACATACCCGGGAATGTAAAAGTTGGCAGTCTGGCATGGGCGAACCTGACCATTGCGGCAATGACCATCGAGGCTCAAACACCGGGCAAAGTCCCCGGCATGTCGTTTGCCCAGATCATGAGTCAGTCTGAAAGTGCTCGCCTGGTTGACCCTGCATCCAGCCAACGCATTCAGGCAGCCGTATTACTCGATTGGGCTGTCGCCAACCAAATCATTCTGAAACGGCACGCTGATAACTACCCCGCCGGACAACTTGAAACGATAAGGGCGGCATTTAACCAGGAGCTTGATGAGCGGCTTGTTGCCGCCAGAATACTGGACAAAGAATTACCGACACGAAAAGACATTGCCCTGGCCGTATTGATAGAGCGATTTGGCGATCTGGGCACGCTTTTCGAGGTCAAGGCACTCCACACGGATACGTATCGCGGCGAGAGTGGGCAGTCGGGTTTCAGTGGCATTCATTCGCTACAGGATTACGCGATGATGGATTTGCCCAATCCGCGGCCGCTGGCATCCATTGATGCCCGCATCCCGTTGGAGGCATTGAATAACAACCCGGCGTTTGGAGTGCGGGAAGCTTTCGAGCAGCAGTTCACGCGCGCCATCGAGGATAAAAAAGCCGCCGTCAATACAACGGTCAGGCACATGATCTGCCTGCTCCCACTGGAGGACAAAAAGAACTTCGAGTTTGGAAAAATCAGTTTCTTCCAACAAGGTTCATATGTGTCAGATGGTTTCTTTAATCATACTCCTTGCCCGAACGAGCCCGGACTGCTCATCAGAACGGAGCTGAGCGGCAACCTTCGGGCGTATGAAATCAATATCAATAAAGACACGATTGAACGAACAGCCCTGCACAGGGCAAAGCACCGGGAATCAAGGGAAGCCAACAAATATTTTACGACCAGAGAGCTTATCCCCCGTGAGGCGGCAAGTGAGCTGGGGCGTGAGCGCGCGTTGAGCGAATCACTTTTTAACAGTTTCAGCAGCGCTCGGTCCCGTGCGATTGCCGACGCCTTTGTGCAACATCTCGATCTGGATGATCCCGCAATCAGAGCGCTGGCCCGCGGGCAGACACCCATGGACGAGTACTACCAGCCCAAACCGCTGGGTGAGTTTTTGTTGAACCTGATCCCCTTCCGATCAGCCATTGTCAATTTTCAGCAGGGCAACTATGGCGCGGCGGTGTTTGATCTCACCGTGGATATATTCGGTTTTCTCACGGCGGGCGCCGCCACTGCAGGAAAACTGATCAGGATCGGCAGCACTGCGCTCTCCACTGGAGCCAAGGCCTTGAAGACCGTCCATGTCATCGGCGTCGCCACAATCGATGTGCTCAACCCGGTGGGCGGCTTGGGTGATCTGGCCAGACTGGTGGGGACCGGTGGCCTTTATCTACTGTCCAAAGGCGCCAAAACCGTCAACCGGCTCAGGGGCGCTGCCGACAGTTACGAAGTATCGAAAGCTGTCAGCAAACAGTATGACGCAGCGGCAACGGGCACCGTAAAAGTCGCCGGCCAGACTGTGGAAGGCGCAGCTGTATTGAAGAACGGTCAATGGTATTCATTTGATGCCGACACGATGCGACCTTACGGCAGTCCGATCGAGGAGTTTGCAGTCACCACCCAGGCGGTCGCCGGTAAAGTGGTCACTTCATACCTCGATGAGTTGCACGAGCTGAGCCATGCTCTGTTCAGTCACTTCAGTGTGCCCGAATCCAGCATTGCCGGGCTCTCGCGCAACGGCCAAGGGATATATGTTGCCGCCGACGGGCATCTCTCCCACATACGCCATACCGATAGCAGCGGTAAAACAGCGGTGTACGAGGTCAGGCAAGTCACTCGCAGTGAAGATGGCGTCGTGCAGGCGCGGGTCTATCACCGCAACCGGCAAACCGAATTGCTGATCCAGCATCTCCGCGGTGACCAGTGGCAACGACTGGGCGCGCAAGGGGGGGGACGGGAGATTAGTGCATTGCATTTACGGATGTGGGAAGCATTGTCCCCGGCGCAACAGCATCAAGTTACCCGCGGCGGCTTTGCCCGACAGTATCTACTGCCGCGAAATACATTTGAGTACTACGTCAAGCCTGGCGGTGAATTGAGCGCTGCCGGCCTGCTGGTGCGTGACCGACCCGCAGATACAGCCTTCAATCTGCCGAACGTAGCGCATGTCCGTGAATGGCAGAACATGACGCAGAAAGCCCGTGACGAAATGACCATGGGGGGATTTGCCGGTCTGCATCACTTCAACCCGGCAACCTTCAGAAGTTACGCAAGAGCCGACGGTCGCTTGGGGCCGGCCGGCGAAGCGCTGCTGCACAGCGCGGCCGGTGGTGCCTATAACAAATTCGGTTATGACCATTTACACCAGTGGAATGTGCTCTTCAGGCAACCGGGCAACACGGTGACAGAAGCGCAGTTCATGCATCAACATCAGCTCAACCCCAACATATGGCGAAAACATGTCAGGCAGGATGGGTCGCTGACAGAGGAGGCGATCAAACGTCTGGACAAGGTGAAAAAAAACACCGATCAACCTGTCCCGGATCAGCAACCTGATACGCAGAGAGTTCCGGAAATCGACTGGCCCGGCCGGGTTCCGAAGGGCAAGACTCGAAGGGTCACTGCCGAGCACCTGCGGCAATGGGAGGCGCTGCCTCAAGCAGAGCAGCAGAAGCTGACGCGTGACGGCTTTGCGCTGCAGAACAATCTGCCGCGAAAAACATTTGAGTACTACGTGAAGCCTGACGGCCAATTGAGTGAAACCGGCGTACTCGTGCGTGACCGTCCGACAGACAAAGCCTTCAACAGGACCAGCGAAACGCATGTCCGTGCCTGGCAAAACTTGACCCAGCAAGAACGTGACACCATCACAACTCAAGGATTTTCCGGTCTTCATTTTCTTCACCCGGAGACTTTTGCGGGCTATGTACATGCCGATGGAAGCCTGAAACCAACCGGACAATCCTTGATGCACCGAGCGGCCGGTGGCACCTACAAGACTTTGACCGATGAACATTTACGTCAGTGGTGGGTGCTTTCCGGGCAGCGCGATAACACCCTCACGGCAGAGGAATTCATCCGTCAACACGCATTCAATCCTGCTACATGGCAGGCGAACGTCAAAGTCGATGGATCCCTCAGAACCGCAGCCTTGCACCGTATCAAAAATGCCTTGCCTCCTGAAATGTCCACCCAACTGACAGGCCGGACTTCGAGAGTGCGTAAGCAAAGGGTCATTGCCGAACATTTGCGGGACTGGGAGGCATTACCGCAAGCGGAGCGACAGAGGCTCACACGCAAGGGGTTTGCCCGAGAGAACAACCTGCCTCGGAAAACATTCGAGTACTACGTGAAGCCCGACGGCGAGTTGAGCGCGACTGGCGTATTAGTGCGTGACCGTCCTGACGACTTACCGTTTAACCAGCCGGAAGAAACACATGTTCTTGCGTGGCAAAACATGTCTCAGCAAGAGCGAGACACAATGACCATCGAAGGATTTGCCGGTCATCATCATCTTTATCCGAACACTTTTTACAATTATGTCCGGGTCGATGGCAGTCTTGGGCCAAGGGGGCAGTCCATGATTCGCAAGGTTGCAGGCCATTCGGGGCAAAGCTCCATGCCACGCCTTGAAGGCCAACAAGCTGAAACGAGTACGCCACAAAAGCGTCCGGCGCCGGCCTCACTGGAGTCACCGCCGCCGAAAAGACCCGCCGACACGCCAGACCGTGTCGCAGAAGTTCCGGGTCCCTCTTCGGACATCTTGCCTGTCGCTATCAAAGTTGAACCAGGGATCTCCTCGTCGTTGCCTCATCAGGTCGACAACAACCTGCCGATTCTGCAGGACCCGCGAAACCCGACAATCAGCCGGACTTTATCCCTCGAAGGGCCGATAGATGACATCCGTATCGCCCACTGGAATGGCCTGCTTGACGGTCTCGATAACGCAAGCAAAAAAAACGTTTCAAGCCAGATCAAGGAATCGATCAAAGACTGGTTGCGTACCGAAGGACGGCATCAATCACGGTTTGATCAAACTCTGGAAGTGTTCACGGCACTGGATGACGGTGGGCCCAATCGCGGCGCGTCAGTGTGGGCACGACGCGATATTGCCAAATTTGAAGTGCTAGGACCGTACGCAGGCAAATTCCATGAATCAGAAGCGTCGTTGTTTCAGGAAATACGCAAACAAGGTTCAAGGGCTGTACTGACCTACTTGTTCGGCACACGGTCGGGCAATCGCTCGGTGAGTGCGCTGCACACGGGCAACAACCTGAGCCTGATCAATACCTCGCAATTGGGCGGTGGGCCGGCGTGGCGCTCGAATAACGTCATTTCCATCGCAGTGGGGAAAAACCTGACGTTTTACGTGGCGCTGAATGACATCAGGAAGGGTGAAGAATTGCTGGTTGATTACGGCCTTTCCTATAAGCCAGTGCCTGATATAGCGATTAAACCGGACCCTAGTCGATGAGTATTCAGTTCCGGCGCCGAGCCTGCTATGGCCATTAATCCTGCGTTTACCGTTGCGGCTGCATCCTGACGATATTCCGGGCACAAAAAAGCGGCGCTTTATGCGCCGCTTTTTGTTGGCGGGTGATTACCATCGGTTGCCACGCCCGTTATGGTCACCACGCCCGCTGTGTCGGTCATAGTTACCGCGACCGCGGTGATCGTTATCCCAACCGCCGCGACGATGGCCATCCCAACGCCCGCGATCGTTGTCGTGCCAGCGACGGCTTTCGTAATAACGTGGAGCCGGCTGGTAGTAACGCGGCGCCGATTGGTAATAGCGCGGTTGCTGGTAATACCGCGGGGCCGGCTGGTAGTAGCGAGGCTGCGCGTAATACGTGCTGCCACCGTTGTAATACGTGCCGCCCGTGTTGTAGTAGGCCGGTGCGGGTGATGTGTAGACCTCTGAGCTGTAATACGAGTCCGCGTAGGAGTACGGGACGCAACCGGCAACGGAAAACATCATCGCAGCAAGTAGAAGAATTCGTCTATACATGGCGGCCTCCTGGACCGCGGGTTGGCCACACCAGCGACGCTGGCAGGCGACAGTCATTTAATCGGTGACTGTCGAAAAATCAGACAGCGTTTTCGGCATCTGGTGCGTTCCTGCAACAAGTTGAAACAAGTGATTGATGAAATCCTGTTCATTTGGAAAACGCTGTCATTCAGCCGCTGATTAATGGTGGCCACCGTGATATCCGCCGCCGTGATAACCCCGTCCGTAACCGCCTCGATAGCCGTAGCCACCGTGGTAATAACGCGCGCCGCCGTAGTAGCGCGGAGCGTAATAACCACCGTAGGAATAAGGTGAGTAATAGCCGGGATAGTAGTAGGTAGACGGATAAGCATCGTAGGGCCCGGCGTAGTAGTAACAACCGGACAGACCCAAACCGAGCACCGCTCCCAGCAGCACCCTTCGCAATGTTTTTTGAATAAGCATGGCGGCCTCCTGAAAGACCCGCGACAGCAGTCGGCACAGACCGGCTGACATCTGTTTTGACTGGCAAACCCAGACCGAGTGCCAACAGCGCAAAATCATCGGATCAGCGGCAAACACGCTGCATCACGGTGCAGCCGCGCACCAACTCAAAGCGCCTCAGCAGCCTCGCCACCAACACTAGGTAAGCCGCGCGCCCGTGCCAGAGCGCCTGACGCGACTTGGCACGCGTCTCGCTTTAGCAAACCCGTGCAGGAGTCATCACAGGTTCGCGGCACCACAATTTGCAATGGCTGACTAGGGTTCCGGCTCGCAATCGCGAGTGACTGGTCCGAGAGTTGGCGACCTCCAGTTGAGGTTACACGGCGGGACAAAAGCCCGGGAGACAAGCCACCGTTCGCGGTGCCGCGTTGCCTTCCTGTCCGCCCTTGATCAACTGGAGAATCCACCATGTCACGACTACGCCTACCCGCCCTGCTCGCCGCCGTCTTCGCCGCGCTTGTCAGCACCCAATCCCCCGCCGCCCAGAAAGACCATTTCAGCGTCTGTTGGACAATCTATGCCGGCTGGATGCCATGGGAGTACGCCGGCAGCCAGGGCATTGTCGACAAGTGGGCGAAGAAATACGGGATCAAGATCGACGTCGTGCAACTCAACGACTATGTCGAATCGATCAACCAGTACACCGCCGGTCAGTTCGACGGCTGCACCATGACCAACATGGACGCACTGACCATTCCCGCCGCTGGCGGCGTCGACAGCACCGCACTGATCGTCAGCGACTTCTCCAACGGCAACGACGGTATCGTGCTCAAGGGTGAAGGCAGGAAAGTCGCCGACCTCAAGGGCATGGACGTCAATCTGGTTGAACTGTCGGTGTCGCACTACCTGCTGGCGCGGGCGCTGGACTCGGTGGACCTGACCGAGAAAGACCTGAAAGTGGTCAACACTTCCGACGCCGATATCTCCGCCGCTTTCAACACCGAACAGGTCAACGCCGTCACTACCTGGAACCCGATGCTCTCGGACATCAAGGCCAAACCGGGGGTGACCGAAGTGTTCAATTCCAGCCAGATTCCCGGCGAGATCATGGACATGATGGTGGTCAACAGCGCCACCCTCAAAGACAACCCGGCGCTGGGCAAAGCGCTGACTGGCGCGTGGTTCGAAGTGGTCGAGTTGATGAACGCCAAAAACGCCGCGAGCAAGACTGCGCTGGAGCACATGGCCAAGGCCTCGGGCACGGATCTGGCCGGATTCCAGGCGCAACTCGACACCACCAAACTGTTCGCCACCCCGAGCGAAGCACTGAGTTTCGCCACCAGCAAACAACTGCCGGCAACCATGCGCAAAGTCGCCGAGTTTTCGTTCGAGCACGGTTTGCTCGGTGAAGGCGCCAAAGACACCAGCGCCGTCGGCATGTCGTTCGCCAACGGTGTGACCAGCGGCGACACCAGCAACCTCAAGCTGCGTTTCGATCCGACCTACGTGCAGATGGCCGCCGACGCCAAGCTGTAAGCCACGGAGGATTTGGCCATGCGCCTGATCAATCGCCACCCGGATCGTCCGAGCCGCTTGTTGCTGGTGATCCTGCCGTTCGCGTTGCTGCTGTTCGCCTACTTCATGGGTTCGGCCGAGCGACTGGCAGACAACCCCAACGACAAACTGCTGCCCAGCGCAGTGCAAATGAGCGACGCGGTAACACGCCTGGCCTTCAATGCCGACAAACGTACCGGTGACTACCTGTTGTGGCAGGACACCGCTTCGAGCCTGCGGCGCCTGGCCATCGGCCTCGGTATCGCTGCGCTGGCCGGGCTGTGTCTGGGCATCGCTGCCGGGACTTTACCGTTATTCGGTGCGCCGTTGTCACCGCTGCTGACGGTGCTGTCGATGGTGCCGCCGCTCGCGATCCTGCCGATTCTGTTCATCGTCTTCGGCTTGGGCGAATTGTCCAAAGTGATGCTGATCGTGATCGGCATCACACCGGCACTCGCTCGGGATCTGGAACAGCGCGCCCGGGAAATCCCCGTCGAGTTGCTGATCAAGGCGCAGACCCTCGGCGCCTCGACCTGGACGCTGATGCTGCGCGTGGTGCTGCCGCAACTACTGCCACGTTTGCTGATATCGCTGCGGCTGATGCTCGGTTCAGCGTGGTTGTTCCTGATTGCCGCCGAGGCGATCGCCTCCACCGACGGGCTCGGCTACCGGATTTTTCTGGTGCGCCGCTATCTGGCGATGGACGTCATCCTGCCTTACGTCGTGTGGATCACCCTCCTCGCCTGGCTGATGGATTGGGGTTTGAAACACCTGACGCGGCGCGCATTTCCCTGGTACGAAGGGGCCGCCAAATGAGCTTCATCCGTGTGAAAAACGTCTGGCAGCAATACGCCGATCAGGTCGTGCTCGAAGGCCTGAACCTGAACGTCAACGAGGGCGAGTTCTGCACGCTGGTCGGTGCGTCCGGTTGCGGTAAATCGACCTTCCTGCGTTTGCTGCTCGGCCAGGAAACCGCCAGTCGCGGCGAGATTCTGCTCGACGGTCAAGCGCTGGCCAGCGAGCCCGATGCCAGCCGTGGCGTGGTGTTCCAGCGCTACTCGGTGTTCCCGCACCTGAGCGTGCTGGACAACGTCGTCATCGGCCTTGAGCTACCGCACTCGCCGTTGCTGGGGCGTCTGTTCGGCAGCGCCAGGCGCCAGGCACGCGAACACGCTTCGGCGCTGTTGCACAAAGTTGGCCTCGGTCATGCGCTGGACAAATATCCGGCGCAACTGTCCGGTGGCATGCAGCAACGGCTGGCGATTGCTCAGGCGCTGATCATGAAACCGCGAGTATTGCTGCTCGACGAACCGTTCGGCGCACTCGATCCAGGCATCCGCAAAGACATGCATGCCCTGCTGCTGGACCTGTGGCGCGAGACGCCGTTGACGGTGTTCATGGTCACCCATGACCTGTCCGAAGGTTTCAGCCTGGGCACTCGTTTGCTGGTGTTCGACAAGGTTCGACTCGACCCGCATGCCCCCGGCGCCTATGGCGCACGCATCACCTATGACATCCCTTTGAACAGCGACCGCCGCGCCCAACGCGCCGCCGTCGAAGCCTTGCCGGCGTCACTGGCGGGCGCACTTCGAACTGCTTGAGAGGCACTTTCCAATGACTGATTCGACCCAACTGTTCCCACCGTTCGCAGAAGAAATGCTGCCCGGTGGCGGTCACCGTTCCTTCGTGTTGAAGCGTGGCCAATTGCTGCGCCTGACCGATCTGCGCGGTGGCGCCAACGTCAGCCTGACCCTGCTCAACGCCAACGAAAAAACCGAGCGGCTGAACCTGCCCGACAGCCTCAAATGCCAACACACCGCCAAGCTCACCACCGGCCACTGCCTGTATTCGGACATGGGCCGCGTGCTGGCAGCCATCACCGCCGATACCGGCGGCTGGAGCGACAGCCTCGGCGGTGTGCTTTGCGCAGAAGAAGTCGCGCACAAGTACGGCCAGGGCCGCTACCAGGAACTGCGCAATGGCTTCTTTCGCAATGGCACCGACAACCTGTTGGTGGAGCTGGGCAAGTGGGGGCTGGGCCTGTCCGACCTGCTGATGACCCTCAACCTGTTCAGCCGCGTGAACGTCGATCAAGCGGGACATTTGCATTTCGTCGAAGACCACTCCAAGGCTGGCGACTACATCGAGTTATACGCACCGATGGACACACTGGTGGTGCTCACCGCCCTGCAACACCCGATGGACCCGGCGCCGGACTACGCGCCAAAACCATTGAAGCTGAGCTGGATGAACGCCGACGCCAGCGTCGCCGAACACTGCCGCACCTCGCGCCCCGAGAACGAGCGCGGATTTATCAACACTGACCGTTTGTTCGCCTGAGGATCGCCGCCATGTCATTTGCCATCGCTACTGCTGACGTTTGCGAAAACAGACAACCCGACACCGCGGTCTACCGCGCGACCATCCCTGCCGGCGAACCCTGGCTGATGGAGGTCAAGGCCGGCCAGACCCTGCGCATTCTTGATCTGGAAGGCAACCAGGCGATCGACACCTTGTTCTACAGCCTCGCCAACCCCAAAGAACGCTACGACGTGCAACGCACCTTGCGTCGGCAGAACAGCGTCTACCTGAGCACCGGCAGCGTGCTCTATTCCAATCTGGGCAAACCGATGCTGACCCTCGTCGCCGACACCTGCGGACGCCACGACACCCTCGGCGGCGCGTGTGCGCAAGAGAGCAACACCGTGCGCTACGCCCTGGAAAAACGCTACATGCACAGCTGCCGCGACAACTACCTGCGCGCCTGCGTGCACGATGGGCGACTGGGCAAAAGCGACATCGGGCCGAACATCAATTTCTTCATGAACGTCCCCGTCACTGCCGACGGTGGACTGACCTTCGAAGACGGGATTTCCGCGCCGGGCAAATACGTCGACCTGCGCGCCGAGATGGACGTGATCGTGCTGATCTCCAACTGCCCGCAACTGAACAACCCGTGCAACGCCTACAACCCGACCCCTGCGGAGCTGCTGGTATGGAACTGAAATTGCGCCGCTTGCGCCGCTGGTTGTTTGCCTTATGCCAGGCCCGATCCGGGCAGTGCCTGAAACCGTCCGCACGCCCCGCTCCCACAAGGGTTTTGTACTGATTGGGAGAACGTGTGTTTCATCCGGGACGACCCGGATGCCAGTCGAAAAACGGCGGGACGGCCCGCTTCCCCTTCAGGGGTTATGCCATGTTCGAAAAAGTCCTTATCGCCAACCGTGGCGCCATCGCCTGCCGCATTCTGCGCACCCTCGCGCCGTTGCAGGTCAAAAGCGTCGCCGTTTACGCCCAAGCCGATGCCGCCAGCCTGCACATCCTGCAAGCCGATGAAGCCCACAGCCTTGGCGAAGGTGCAGCGGCCAGCACTTATCTGGCGGTCGATAAAATCCTCGCCATTGCCAAAGAAAGCGGCGCCACGGCGATTCATCCCGGCTACGGTTTTCTCTCGGAAAACGCCGCTTTCGCTGAAGCGTGCCAAGCCCAAGGCATCGCCTTCATCGGCCCGACGCCGGAGCAACTGCGGGTGTTCGGCCTCAAGCACACCGCGCGCGCTTTGGCGAAACAGCACGGCGTCCCCATGCTCGAAGGCACCGAACTGCTCGACAGCCTCGACGCGGCGCTGATCGCTGGCGAGCACGTCGGCTACCCGGTCATGCTCAAAAGCACCGCTGGCGGCGGTGGCATCGGCATGCGCGTGTGCCGCAGCGCCAGCGAATTGAGCGACTCATTCGAAGCGGTCAAGCGTCTGGGCCAGAACAACTTCAGCGACGCCGGGGTGTTCATCGAGAAATACATTCAGCGCGCCCGGCATCTGGAAGTGCAGGTATTCGGCGATGGTCGCGGCGAAGTCATCGCCCTCGGTGTACGCGACTGTTCAGTGCAGCGGCGCAACCAGAAAGTCCTCGAAGAAACCCCGGCGCCCAACCTGCCAGTCGGCATGGCCGATGAGCTGTGTGCGGCGGCGATCAAACTGGCCAAAGCGGTCAATTACCGGAGCGCCGGTACCGTTGAATTCGTCTTCGACAGCGTGGCGCAGCGCTTCTATTTTCTTGAAGTGAACACACGTTTGCAGGTCGAGCACGGCGTCACGGAACAGGTCTGGGGCGTGGATCTGGTGCGTTGGATGGTCGAACTGGCCGCGGGTGAGCTGGCGCCGCTCGCCGAGTTGTACCGCGACCTGAAACCCGGCGGCCATGCCATTCAGGCGCGCTTGTATGCCGAAGATCCGGGGCGTGATTTTCAGCCAAGCCCGGGCCTGCTGACGGCTGTTGAATTCCCACCGGCCAACGGCATTCAGTTGCGCATCGACACGTGGGTCGAGGCTGGCTGCGAGATCCCGCCATACTTCGACCCGATGATCGCCAAAGTCATCGCCTGGGCGCCGAACCGTGAACAAGCGCGCACAGAACTGCATCAGGCGCTCAGTGACAGCCAGTTGTACGGCGTGGAAACCAACCGCGATTACCTGCGCCAGATTCTGCTCGACACCCCGTTCGCCAGCGGTGAGCCGTGGACCCGTTGCCTGGAGAGCCTGGTTTATCGCGCCAATACCTTTGAGGTGCTCAGCGCCGGCACACAAACCAGCGTGCAGGATTATCCCGGTCGCCTCGGTTACTGGGCCGTCGGTGTGCCGCCCTCGGGGCCCATGGACAGCCGGGCGCTGCGTCTGGGCAATCGCCTGCTTGGCAATGCCGACGGCGCAGCGGCACTGGAAATCACCATGAGCGGGCCGATGTTGCGCTTCAACTGCGAGGCAGTGGTGGCGGTGACCGGGGCGCCGATTGCCTTGGCGTGCGAGGGTCAAACCGTGCCGATGAACACCGCGCTGCTGATCCCGGCGGGCGCGACGTTGAACCTTGGCAGCATCAACGGCGCCGGGGCGCGCAGTTATCTGTGCCTGCGCGGCGGCTTGCAGGTGCCGGACTATCTGGGCAGCAAAAGCACGTTCACCCTCGGCCAGTTCGGCGGCCATGGCGGTCGTGCGCTGCGCACTGGCGACGTGTTGCACATACCGGCGCTGGCCGATCGCAGCGCCGGTCAACAACTTGCGGCGCAGCACATCAGCGTGTTGCCGGCCGTGCGGCAGATTCGCGTGATGTACGGCCCTCACGGCGCACCGGAATACTTTACCGAACACGCCATCGACACCTTCTTCGCGAGCCCGTGGGAAGTGCACTTCAACTCCAGCCGCACCGGCGTGCGCCTGATCGGCCCGAAACCGGAATGGGTGCGCGCCGACGGTGGTGAGGCCGGGTTGCACCCCTCAAACATTCACGACAATCCCTACGCCATCGGCGCCGTGGACTTCACCGGTGACATGCCGGTGATCCTCGGCCCTGACGGCCCGAGCCTCGGCGGGTTTGTGTGCCCGGTGACGGTGATCGAAGCCGATCTGTGGCAGCTAGGGCAGCTCAAGGCTGGCGATAAAATCCAGTTCATCCCGGTGGACCTCAAAACCGCCCGCGAACTCGCCCTGCAATGGGATTCTCACGGTGGGAGCGGGCTTGCTCGCGAAGAGGCCGTGTCCGTCAACATTGATGTGCCTGACACACCGCTTTCGCGAGCAAGCCCGCTCCCACAGGGTTTGGTGTCGCCCGTGGTGTTGGAGTTGGGTCAGGGGGATCGGCGGCTTGTTGCGCGAGTCTGTGGGGATACTCACCTGTTGCTGGAAATCGGCGAGCCTGAACTCGATCTGGTCCTGCGCTTCCGCGCTCACGCCCTGATGCAAGCTTTGGAAAGCAAATCCCTGCACGGCGTGATCGACCTCACGCCGGGCATTCGCTCGCTGCAAGTTCACTACCAGCCCGAGCAATTGCCACTCGCCGACCTGCTCGGCATCGTCGCCGGGGAGTGGGACGCGGTGTGCGCGGCCAAGGATTTGCAGGTGCCGTCGCGCATCGTGCATTTACCGCTGTCCTGGGACGACCCGGCCTGTCAGTTGGCGATCGAGAAATACATGACCACCGTGCGCAAGGATGCCCCATGGTGCCCGAGCAATCTGGAGTTCATCCGCCGCATCAATGACCTGCCGGACCTCGACGAAGTACAGCGCACGGTGTTCGATGCGAGCTATCTGGTGATGGGCCTTGGCGACGTCTACCTCGGCGCGCCGGTGGCCACTCCGCTCGACCCCCGCCATCGATTGGTCACCACCAAATACAACCCGGCACGCACCTGGACCGCCGAAAACTCGGTGGGTATTGGTGGCGCTTACCTGTGCGTGTACGGCATGGAAGGCCCGGGCGGTTATCAGTTCGTCGGGCGCACGTTACAGATGTGGAATCGCTACCGCGAAGTGGCGGCATTCGATGGCAAACCGTGGCTGCTGCGTTTCTTCGACCAGATTCGTTTTTACCCGGTCAGCGCCGAAGCGTTGCTGCGCATCCGCAGGGATTTCCCCCTCGGGCGTTTTGAACTGGACATCGAGCACAGCCAGCTCAACCTCGCTGAGTATCAGGATTTTCTGAGCCGTGAAGCGCACAGCATCAGTGCGTTTCGCAGCCAACAACAAGGCGCGTTCAACGCCGAGCGCGAACGCTGGATCGCCAGTGGTCAGGCGCACTTCGACAGCGAAGAGGTGGCGCCGCCATCAACCGAGGACGCACCGTTGGCGCACGGCCTGCAGAGCATCGAAAGCCATATCGCCGGCAACCTCTGGCAAGTGCAAGTCGAGGCTGGCAGCCGCGTCGCGACGGGTGATGTGCTGGTGATTCTCGAATCGATGAAGATGGAAATCCCTGTGCTCGCGCCAATGGCTGGCGTCGTACGCGAAATTCGTGTGCAGCCGGGTTCGGCGGTGCGCGCAGGTCAACGGGTCGTGGTGCTGGAGCTCGACTGAACCCATTTGTAAAAGGATCAACTCATGAATCTGCAACTCGATGTTCTGCGCCAGGCCTATATCAAGGGCGAAACAACACCCCGCACATTGCTGCCTGCACTGCGCGAAAAAGCCGCCGCGCTGAATCCCGACTATCACCTGTTCATCCACTTGGTCAGTGTCGATGAACTGGAGCCGTACCTCGCCGCCCTCGACGGCCGCGACATCGACAGCCTGCCGCTGTACGGCGTGCCGTTTGCGATCAAGGACAACATCGATCTGGCGGGTATCCCCACCACCGCCGCGTGCCCGGCGTTCGCTTACACGCCACAGCGCTCGGCGACCATCGTCGAGCAGTTGATTGCGCTGGGAGCGGTGCCGCTGGGCAAGACCAACCTCGATCAGTTTGCGACTGGCCTCAATGGCAGCCGCTCACCCTACGGCGCATGTCCGAACAGCGTGTTGCCGCAATATCCGTCCGGAGGTTCCAGCGCCGGTTCGTCGCTGGCGGTGGCGTTGGGCGTGGCGAGTTTTGCCCTGGGCACCGACACTGCAGGGTCAGGGCGGGTGCCGGCGGCCCTGAACAACCTGATCGGTTTGAAAGCCAGCAAAGGGCTGATCTCCACGGCCGGGGTGCTGCCGGCGTGCCGGACGCTGGATTGCGTCACCACGTTTACCGCGACCGCGCGCGAGGCCAGTCAGTTGTTGGCACTGACCGCAAAACTCGATCCACGGGATGAGTACAGCCGCCCTAATCCGGCGTGGAATGACGGCTCGGCATTCGGTGCGCCACAGCCGTTTCGCTTCGGGGTCCCGCGTGCGCAGGATCTGGAGTTTTTCGGCTGCGTCGAAGGCCCGCTGCTGTTCGGCGATGCCATCGACCGGCTCCAGGCCCTGGGTGGCGAAGCGGTCGAGCTGGATTTGTCGCCGTTCCTGGAAGCCGCACGCTTGCTGTACGAAGGGCCGTGGGTCGCCGAGCGCTACAGCGTGGCGGGCGAATTGATGGAAGAGAATCCCCAAGCGGTCTTGCCGGTGATCCGCGCCGTGCTGGCCAAGGCTGCGGCGGTGACGGGCGTGCAGACCTTCCGCGCCCAATATCGGCTGCAAGCCCTGAAAGCGCGTTGCGATCAGGCCCTCGAAAACCTCGACTGCGTGCTGACCCCGACCCTCGGCCGTCCCGTGACACTGGCGCAATTGGACGCCGAACCGGTGCTGCGCAATTCCGAACTCGGTTACTACACCAACTTCATGAACCTGCTCGATTACGCCGCCGTCGCCGTGCCAAGCGCGTTCATGGCCAATGGTTTGCCGTGGGGCGTGACGCTGTTCGGACGGGCGTTCACCGATCAATACCTGTTGAGCGTGGCGGATGCGCTGCAGCGCCAGCAAGATTGCGCGCAGCCATCACCTGCGAACGTGGCGCGCAATGACCGCGCGCGCGTGGTGGTGTGCGGCGCGCATCTGGATGGTTTGCCGTTGAACGGGCAGCTCACGCAACGGGGTGGGCGCTTGCTGGAAACCACGCTCAGCTCGCCGGACTATCAACTTCACGCCCTGGCGGGTGGCCCAACGAAGCGCCCGGGCATGGTCAGGGTGAAGGATGGCGGCGTGGCCATTGCGGTGGAAGTCTGGGAGTTGCCGAGCAGCGAATTGGGCTCCTTCCTTACCGGTATTCCCGCCCCGCTCGGCCTGGGCAAGGTGCAACTGGCGGATGGGCGCTGGGAGAACGGGTTCATCTGTGAGCCGTATGGCTTGGAGGGCGCCGTGGATATCAGCCATCTGGGCGGATGGCGGGCCTATCTGAAAACCCTGGCCTGAGGCGCTCCTTGGCAGGCGTGAGCCGGCTCGCGATAGCAGTGTTTGAGCCACACCATGGGTGAATGTCACGGCCCCATCGCGAGCAGGCGCACACCGATAAGGGGTGGCGCCACTTCAGGCCAGTACAGGAACGACCATTCGCACCGCACATGGAGCAGATATTTGCCCCGCAGTCCCGTTAGAATGTTTGCCATCGGGCCACTGCCAACGGATCTGCCATGCCGCATCGCTCTGCGCTGTACTCCCAACGTTCACTGGTGTTGACGCTGATCGCCCTGCTGGGCGCCGGTTTCCTCGCCACCTCGTTGCTCAGCTACTACGCCTCGCGCACGTCGATCCGCGACAACATCGTCAACACCGAACTGCCGCTGACGTCCGACACCGTGTATTCGGAAATCCAGAAAGACCTTGTCAGGCCGATCCTGATTTCCTCGATGATGTCCCGCGATACCTTCATGCGCGACTGGGTGGTAAACGGCGAACAGAACCCCGAGCAGATGACCCGTTATCTCGACGAAGTCATGACCCATTACGGCGCCTACACCGCGTTTTTCGTCTCCAACAGCACCCTCACCTACTACCACGCCAAAGGCGTGCTCAAGCAGGTCAAGGTCGAGGAGCCGCGTGACGCCTGGTACTTTCGCGTGCGCGACATGAAAGACCCGTACGAGATCAACGTCGACCCGGATCTGGCCAACAAGGACAACCTGACGTTCTTCATCAACTACAAGGTCTACGACTACCACAACCGCTTCATCGGCGCGGCGGGTGTCGGCCTGACGGTGGACGCGGTGATCAAGCTGATCGACAAATACCAACAGCGCTATCAACGCAGTGTTTACTTCGTCGACACCTTTGGCCGGCTGGTATTGACCGGTGCCCAGGGCGGACCTGAAGGCGCGCACATTGGCCAGAGCCTCGGCGAAATCGACAGCATGAAAAGCCTGGTCAGCCAATTGCCCAAGCCCCACAGCGGCAGCTACGAATACTCCGCCCACGGCCAGGGGCACTTCCTCAACGTGCGGTTTATCCCGGAGTTGAACTGGTACCTGTTCGTTGATAAACGCGAGGACGGTGCACTGAGTGAAATCCGTCAGTCGCTGTACCTCAATCTGCTGATTTGCCTGCTGGTGACCTTGATTGTGTTGGCAGTGCTGAACCGTGTGATCAAACGGTTTCAATCGAAAATCCAGGCCCAGGCCACGCTCGACAGCCTCACCGAACTGCCGAACCGGCGCGGCTTTGATCTGCTGGCCGCGCAAGCCCTGCACGAAGCGCAACGCGAGACCAAGCCGCTGACCGCGTTGCTGCTCGATCTCGATCACTTCAAAGTGCTGAACGACACCTACGGCCACATGGCAGGCGATCAAGTGTTGATCGGTTTCGCCCGGGATCTACAGAGTTGCCTGCGCCATGCCGACATCGTCTGCCGCTGGGGCGGTGAGGAATTTATCGTTTTGCTGAAGGACACCGACGGCGAAACCGGTCAGAACATTGCCGAGAAGATCCGTCAGCACGTCGAACAGCACAAATATGCCTACAACGGCCATACGCTAAATCTGACGGTGAGCATCGGTGCCACCACCCTGCAACGCGATGACACCTTGCACAGCCTGCTGTCCCGGGCCGATCATGCGATGTACCGGGCCAAGCAAACCGGCCGCAACCGCACCTGCGTGGAAATGCCCCACTCGACCTATGCCTGACATCAATGCAAGACCCGACCTCTGCCCGGCCTGCGGTGCCCGCAACGACTGCAGCCTGGCCGACCCACGCACCGCCGACCGCGCCTGCTGGTGCTACGGCGTGAGCATCGACCCGGCCGTGCTCGAAGCATTGCCGCCCGAACGGCGCGACACATCCTGCCTGTGCCCACGGTGCGCGCAGGTCCAGGCGCAACTGCAAGCGGCCAGCCAGACGATCCCGTAAGATACGCGCCCCTTCACCCAGCGAAACCTGAACATGCGCGTTGACCGCTTCCTCAGCAATCTACCCCGCTACAACCGTCAGCAGGTTCGCCTGTTGCTGGTGGAAAAGCGCGTGCGGGTTGACGGAAAAGTCGTCATCGATCCCCACAGCGATGTACTGGAGTTCAGCCGCGTCGAAGTCGATGACCAAGTGCTGCAACTCGGCAAACCGGCGCGCTACTTCATGCTGCACAAACCTGCAGGTTGCGTCAGCGCCACCCGCGACCCACAACACCCGACCGTGCTCGACCTGATCGATGAGCCGGACAAAGACGACCTGCACATCGCCGGACGCCTGGACTTCAACACCACCGGGCTGATGTTGATCACCAACGATGGCACCTGGTCGCGACGCCTGACCCAGCCGCAGACCAAATTGCCGAAGGTCTATTACGTGGAGACCGAACAGGACATTGGCGCGCACTATGCGCTCACGTTTGCCGAGGGGATCTACTTTGCTTTCGAGGATCTGACCACGCAGCCGGCGCATCTGGAGTTGCTCGGCCCAAGGTCGGCGCGCTTGAGCATCGTCGAGGGCCGCTACCATCAGGTGAAGCGCATGTTTGGTCACTTCAACAATAAAGTCCTGCGCCTGCACCGCGATTCCATCGGCCCGTTGCTGCTCGATCACGCGCTAAAACCGGGCGAGTACCGCGCTTTGCGCACCGAAGAGATTCAATGGTTCTAAAGCCGCGACCGCTCAGCAGAAGTCGTCAAAGAATTTACCAACGGCACTTGCGCGATCCCGATCCCCCTGCTTGAATCAGGACGTCGGCCGAAATGTGACCGAAGAGTCACAACATACCTCTAAGAAACTTTTTGCCGGTAGACAGCCCTCAGGGCTGCGCCTCAGCCGGCAGACTGCCCGCCAATAACAATACCCGTCGACCTGCCGTACCGGATCGACATGGGCCAAGCAAATTTCAGGCGTATGCCTACCTGTCACAAAGCTCGTGCAATCTCTATTTGCGCGCATACCCGCTTGCTTGCCAGGAGTCTTATGACATGAGGCCAGAAATCGCTGTGCTGGATATACAGGGTCAGTATCGGGTTTACACGGAGTTCTATCGCGCAGACGCCGCAGAAAAGACCATCATCCTGGTCAACGGCTCGATGGCCACGACTGCGTCGTTTGCACAGACTGTGAAAAACCTGCACCCGCAATTCAACGTGGTCTGCTACGACCAGCCCTACGCGGGCAAGTCAAAAGCCCACAACCTGCACGAGAAACATCTGACGAAAGAAGTCGAAGGGCAGATCCTGCTGGAACTGATCGACCACTTCGGCGCTGAGCATGTGCTGTCGTTTTCCTGGGGCGGCGCCGCCACACTGGTTGCCCTCGCACACCAGCCTCGGCGCATCGAAAAAGCCGTGATCAGCTCGTTCTCTCCGGTGATCAACGCGCACATGCTCGATTACCTGGAGCGCGGCGTCGACTACCTCGGCCAACGCGATGGCGATCGGGTAGGTGAACTAGTCAACAGCACCATCGGCAAGCACCTGCCGTCGCTGTTCAAGCGCTTCAACTACCGCCACGTCAGCAGCCTGGCCGAGCACGAATACGGGCAGATGCACTTCCACATCAGCGACGTGCTGCACAGTGATCGTCTGTGCTATTTGAATGCAGCGCAGAAAATCAACGTGCCGGTGCTGTTTCTCAACGGTGAATGGGACGAGTACACCGCCGCCGACGATGCGCGCCTGTTCGGCAACCATGTGGCGCAGAGCACCTTCACCACGCTGCAGGCCACCGGACACTTTCTCGACATGGAGCACAAGGCTGCCTGCCGAGATAGCCAGAACGCCCTGCTCGGCTTTCTGAAACCGGCACCGCAGGCGAGCCGAACGCGTTACTCGTTTGTTCAGGATCACCATGCACTGGCCATTTGAAAAAGCGTCGTCGCGAGCGAGCCTGCCGGGTTGAGGTTTTCGTTTACTTACCCGCAGCGCTCGCCCGCGATTGACCGTTTTCAGCGATTTAAAGCCATCGCACGCAAAAGAAAACTTCAAATTCGTTGGCGACTCTGGTACAAAGTCAGCCGCTCTGAGCGGGTATAGTTTAATGGTAGAACAGTAGCTTCCCAAGCTTCCGACGAGGGTTCGATTCCCTCTACCCGCTCCAATCGAATAGAGGTCTCACGTCGCACTGTTCGGCGGGGGATGCAGAAACAGAAAAAACCGGCCTTGATGGCCGGTTTTTTTACGCGCTGTAGAAAGCAAGCAGGGACTCGGTGTCGTACGCCGGAATGGCGAGAAACACCGGTTCGGGCTCGTTGGTAGAGCCCATGATTTGGCCTATCAAGTTACCGACCACCCTCCAGGCACACAAGCCGGCGAATTCTGGCGTACCGGCAGGCAACAGCTCAAGGGTTTGCAGGCTTCAGGACGTAACACCGAATACCTTTAAACACGGCCTCCAGAAAGCGTTTACGCACCCACATAAAACGGCGATTCGCCCGACATTACAGATCGACAACACTGCACCGGTTCTCACTTGGCGCGCGACCCGCTAGCATTTCCTCATCAACCACCCCCTCCCCCTGCGCGGCCATCGACGAATACGCGTCATCACTTTCGAGGGAATCCCAATCACGGCCAATTTGCCGCTGACGACTGAACTCAAAAGAGCACTTCACCCATGACTCAAAACATTTACGACGATCCCGAGTTTTTCCAGGGCTACAGCCAGATGAACCGCTCCATCGGCGGCCTCGATGCCGCGCCGGAATGGCCGGCGCTCAAAGCGCTGCTGCCCCCCCTGCATGGTTTGAACGTGGTGGACCTGGGCTGCGGCTATGGCTGGTTCAGCCGCTGGGCCAGCGAACAGGGCGCGGCTAACGTGCTGGGGCTGGATGTCTCGGAAAAAATGCTGGAACGCGCACGCCAAACCACCACAGCAGCGAACATCCGCTACGAACGTGCCGACCTTGAACAACTCGACTTGCCCGCCTGCTGCTATGACCTGGCTTACAGCTCGCTCGCGCTGCACTACATCAAGGATCTGCCGGGGCTGTTTGCCCACCTCTACAGCGCGCTGAAACCGGGTTCGCACTTCGTGTTTTCCATCGAGCACCCGATCTTCATGGCACCGCGCAATCCGGGTTGGCTGATCGACAGTGAAGGTCGCAAGCGCTGGCCGCTGGACAGTTATCAGCTGGAAGGCGAACGCGTAACGAACTGGCTGGCCGAGGGCGTGATCAAACAGCATCGCACGGTCGGCACGTTGCTCAATTCATTGATTGGCGCGGGTTTCAGCATTCGCCATGTCAACGAATGGGGCCCAAGCGATGCGGATATCGCAGCGCAACCGGCGCTGGCTGAAGAACAGGAGCGGCCGATGATGATGTTGGTGGCGGTGCAACGCTGAGCACAAACCCATCGACCGCCGATAGCCGGTTTAGGGTGATAATGCGCGGGCGAATCAATCGCCCGCGCATTATCGGTTAACAAAATATCCGGTGCGCGCCGACGCAGCAAATCATCACTCAAGGAAGCAAGATGCAGATCACCCAAGGACAGCGGCTCCCCCTGTCAAACATTCTTCAGGGGCAATCGCTCACACTCGCGGTACAGATCCAGTCCAGCGACGTCATCGATTTCGTCTGCTTCGGCGTCGACGCGCAAGGCAAGCTTTCAGACGATCGCTACATGGTCTTTTTCAATCAACCGGCGACGCCATGCGCCAGCGTAAAAATCGAAGATCAGGGCCGCTTTCAAATCAACCTCGCGCAGTTACCCGCCTCCATCGACCGCTTGGTGTTCACAGCCTCCATCGACGGCCAGGGGACGATGAGCGCTATCGGCGCCAGTCACTTCTGTGTGTTCAACCCTGCCGGCCAAACCGTCGCTCAATGTGCGTTTTCCGGGGCGACGTTCAGCGCCGAGAAAGCCATCATGGTTGCCGAGTTGTATCGCAAGAACGGCGAATGGCGCCTGCTCTCGAACCTGCAAGGTTACGCACAAGGTCTGGATGCGCTGGTGAATCACTTCGGTGGCGAGGTCGCTGAAAGCCCTGCGCCAGCACCAGCACCAGCACCCGCCAAAATATCCCTCGAGAAAAGAATCGCCGACGCCGCACCGCATCTGGTCAGTCTGGCAAAGAAAGCACAGATCAGCCTGGAAAAAGCCAACCTCACCCAAACCAAGGCCCGGGTTGTTCTGGTGCTTGATGCTTCTGGTTCAATGAACCATCAGTACGTCAAAGGCCGGGTGCAGGAAGTGGTCAACCGGCTATTGCCGCTGGCGGTATCGTTCGATGAGGACGGCGAGCTCGATTGCTGGGCGTTCGGCGCCAAGCCGTTGCGCCTCTCGCCGGTGACGCTGGGCAATCACAAGGCATTCATCGACACCGACAATAGAGGTTGGAGAAACTGGGAACTCGGCAGCCGGATCAACGATGAGCCGAAAGTCATCCAGAAAGTCGTGGAGCAGTTTAAGCAATCCGACGACGGCACGCCGATGTATGTCCTGTTCATCAGCGATGGCGGCGTGTCTGAAAGCCGCAAAATCACTCGCCTGATGGTCGACGCAGCGAACCTGCCGATTTTCTGGCAATTCGTCGGGCTCGGTGGCCACGGCTACGGCATTCTGGAGAAACTGGACACCCTGCCGGGACGCGTGGTCGACAACTGCGGCTTTTTCGCACTGGACGACCTGCACGACATCAGCGAGGAACAGCTCTATGACATGCTGATGGCCGAGTTCCCGATCTGGCTCAAAGAGGCCAAGGCCAAAGGCATTATTCGCTGACGGCATGCGGATGATTGCGCTGCCCGAACGCCGGGCAAGAAAAAGCCCCCTCGCGAGGGGGCCCCTCCCCACCCTTTCGGGTTAGCCGATGCTCACGCCGTGAGCTTCAGCCAGAGGCTTCAAGCCGCCAGCGAAACCCTGGCCGATCGCCTTGAACTTGAACTCTTCGCCGTTGCGATACAGCTCACCGAAGATCATCGCAGTTTCGGTGGAGGCGTCTTCGCTCAGGTCGTAGCGGGCCAGTTCTTTGCCGTCAGCCTTGTTGACCACACGGATGTAGGCGTTGGACACCTGACCGAAGCTTTGCTTGCGAGCTTCGGCGTCATGGATGGTCACCGAGAACACCAGTTTTTTCACAGCGGCAGCCAGGCCGTTGAGTTTGACGGTGGCTTGTTCGTCATCACCTTCGCCAGCGCCCGAGCGGTTGTCGCCCATGTGCTCAACGGAACCGTCGGCAGAGGTTTTGTTGTTGTAGAAAATGAAACCGTTGTCGTCGAGCACTTTGCCGTTTTCACCGACGATGAAAATCGACGCATCCAGGTCGAACTCGGCGCCGTCAGTGACACGCGGATCCCAACCCAGGCCCACGATCACTTCGGACAGGCCCGGAGCTTCTTTGGACAGCGAAACGTTGCCACCTTTGGACAGACTTACAGCCATGTTCAGATTCCTTTTGTTGGGGGTTGCTTAGAAGTTCATACCGTAGGAGTTGGCCAAGGCGCGCAGGCCGCCGGCGTAACCCTGACCCACGGCTCGGAATTTCCACTCGCCGTTGTGGCGATACAGCTCTGCGAACACCATCGCTGTTTCAGTCGAGGCGTCTTCAGCCAGGTCGTAACGAACCACTTCGGCACTGGTCACGTCATTAACGACACGGATGAAGGAACCACCCACCTGACCAAAGCTTTGCTTGCGCGCTTCGGCGTCGTGAATGGTCACGACGAAGACCACCTTGTCTACGTCAGCCGGGACACGGCTCAGGTCGACCTTGATCACTTCGTCGTCGCCGTCGCCAGCACCGGTGCGGTTGTCGCCAGTGTGCTCAACCGAGCCGTCCAGGCTTTTCAGCTGGTTGTAGAAAATGAAGTCAGCTTCGCTGCGGACCTTGCCGTTCGCACCCAGCAGAAGAGCGCTCGCGTCCAGGTCAAACTCGGCGCCGTCAGTTGCACGCGGATCCCAGCCCAGGCCGACCAGAATCTTGCTCAGGCTCGGGTCGGTTTTGGTCAAAGACAGGTTTGCACCCTTTTGAAGAGTCAGTGCCATGGGTATTACTCCTTGTGGTGAAGACGATTACTCATTGGTTTTCAAGCGGTGCATCTTCCTTTGCAGGGAAGATCAGACTCGCAACGACGCCTATCGCCAGAACAACCATCACGATCAGCAAACTGGTGTTCGCATCGATGGTATAGCCGTGATGAAACATGTGATCCGTTGCATTCAAGCCCAACTTGACAGCAATGAAGAACAACAGTGCGATAACCGATTTTTCCAGGTGGACCAGATAGCGTTTCAGGGCTTCGAGAACGAAGTACATGGTGCGCAGGCCCAGAATGGCGAACAGCATGGCCGAGTAGACGATCAGCGGCTCGCGACTCACGGCGATCACCGCCGGCACAGAGTCGAAGGCGAAGAGAATGTCGGACACTTCAGCCACCACCAGGCACAGGAACAGCGGCGTGGCGAACAGCGTGCCCTTGGCCGCGAGCGTCATGCCCTGGTGCTCAGGTTTCTTCAGTTCCACTTCCAGTTGCTTGCGGGACACAAAAAAGTTGTGGCCATACAGCTTTGGCCATACAGGAAAGAGCTTTTGCGCGAAGCGGTAGGCCATGTGCTTGGAATAGTCCTCCTCTTCTTCGTCATCACCGCCGCTGCGCAGCATCATGATGGCGGTCCAGGCGACGATCACGGCGAAAACCACCTCGACCCATGGGCCAAACGCCAACAGACCGGTGCCAATGGCAACGAAGATCCCGCGGAAAACGATCGCGCCGATGATCCCCCAGTACAGCACCCGGTGACGCATGCCATCAGGCACTTTGAACCAGGCAAAAATCGCCATGAACACGAACAGGTTGTCGACGCTCAGGACTTTCTCCAGGGCATAACCGGTGACAAACAGGCTCGCGACCTGCGGCCCGTGCTGGACATAGAGAAAGCCTGCGAATGCCAGCGAGATGGCAATCCAGAAAACCGACCAGATCGAGGCTTTAGCCAGCGAAATGGGCTTGTCGCCACGGTGCGTGACCATGTCGAGCAGCAGTGCGCCCAGCGCAATACCGACGAATACCGCCATGGTCAGTGGGGGGAATCCAATGTGACTGTCCAAGTACCGCTCCTTAAAGTTCGAAATCAGCCGGGTTCAAACCCAGTTCAAGGCAAATCTGACGGCAAGCCGCTTTTTCTTTGTCGTCGAAGTTGCCGTCCGACGCGCCGATAGCGCAGGCAACACGGACCAGCAAGCGGCCAGCACCGGCATCGTTCTTGATCTTGCCGATGGTCTTCAGCGCTTCCGCCTGACCGATCTGAAAGTCGAACTCAAACTTTTCGCAGTGAGCGTTGAAGGACTTGATGACGTCGGCCATGTTGAAAACCTTCAACTCCGACGAGTTGTTGATGAACCCGGCCATTTTGGTTTTCTCGGCGGAGGAGATCTCTCCGTCTGCAGCAGCGACCAATGCGCAGGCTGCGGTCGTGGCATCCATGAATTTCTGATTTTTGAACTTGCTGACCTCAGAGGTCAGTTTGTCGCGTGCCAATGCAGCGTTTTCTTTAAGCCATGCAAGCATTTTGAAGTCCTCTAAAAGGGCGGGGCCCCAAGCCCCGCCAAGGTAACTATTTCGAACCGGCGCGCCAGTTCATGCCCCAGCCGTAGGCTTTGTCCACCGCAGAATGCCCACGGTGGAAATCCACCCGCCGGGAAACCTTGACGGCGCCGTTGTCATTTTCGAGCATCGCAATGGCGCACATACCATCGCGTCCGCCCTCTTCGTTGAGGCGAACCTCGATCTCCGGCTGATTCGGGATGTAGATGGTTACGACGCCATCGGTCTCGCGCCAGTTAGGAGCCCCTTCGTAGATGAAGGCGAAAATCAGGATGCGGCGTACTTCAGCCCACTTAGCGCCATTGATGTGCAGCCACTCGCCACCGGCGACAGAGCCGGTACGGTCGTCACCCATCAGTTGGATGTAAGGCTCTTGGTTCAGGCTGCCGAAGCAGTTGCCAAGCGCTTGTACGACGCCCTTCTCACCGTCCTGCAACTCGTACAGGCAACCCACGTCGAGGTCGATCGAAGAACTGCTTTTGAAAAAGCCGCCAGAGCTGCGCTTGTTCCAGTTCAGGTTGACCTTGATCTCACCGAAACCGGCCGCGGTCTTCTCCAGACTGATAGAGCTGCGCGTCTTGTCGAGGGTCACCTTGCTCAGGCTGATCGACGACTTCGGCGCCGCAGGCGCAGGCGGCACGGGTGTTGGCGCGGGTGCCGGCGCGGCGACATCGACCCCGAAATGCCTGGCCAATGGCTCAAGCCCACCGTTGAAGCCCTGTGCAACACAACGGAATTTCCATTCACCCTGGCGACGATAAAACTCGCCCAGAATCAGCGCGGTTTCCTTCATGCCACTGGTAGGGATCTGCGCTTCGATACCACCGGACACCACGACCGACAGCTGCGAGACGCGCTCGAAACTGGCCTTGTTTTCGTAGATCGTGGCGGTCAGTGCGACCTTTTCCACGGCCGGCTCCAGTCGGCTCAGGTCAACGGTGAACACCGCCCGACCCGCCGAGGAGTCGGACAAGGTGACCGCCCCGCCCAGCACACTCGGCTGACCGTAAAAGCACATATCGCCATCGCCGCGAACCTTTGCCGTGGTTCCCAGAGCGAAGGCCGAGACATCAATATCGGCGCCTGGAATCGGCGAGTAATTGATGTCGACGCGAAGCGGGCCGCTGGCAACGGGTGCGTTGCCGCCCGGAGCAAGAGTGGCCATTAGCGCAGCGCCTGAACGGCCAGGTTCACCAGGTCATCGGCGGTACGGCCGTTGGTGGTCTGGCCGATAGCGGTGAACTTCCAGCCATCGCTATCACGAGACAGGCTAGCCATCACGATGCCGGTGTGGGCGCCACGCTCGGACAGATTGAAGCGGGCCAGCTCATTCTTGTTACTGGCGTTGACGATGCGGCAGTAGGCGTTTTCGACTTTTTCGAAGTTCTGCCCGGTGAAGCTGTTCACCGTAAAAACCAGGTGCTGGACGACCGCCGGCAGACGCTGCAGATCAACGTGGATAGTTTCGTCGTCACCCGCGCCTTCACCGGTACGGTTGTCGCCGGAATGCTGGATCGAACCGTCCTGAGATTTCAGTTGGCGGAACCACACCAGGTCGATCGGTTGAAGGCTGGCGTCGAGCAGGATGCACGAAGCGTCCAGGTCGATTTCACCACCATTGCCCATCAACTTGCCGAGAAAACCGGCCTTTACCGGGTCCCAACCCAGGCCGAGGCTGACGCTGGTCAGCGCAGTACCGGCGGTTTTTTCCAGGGAAATGGACTGTTTTTTACTCAGGGTAAGTGCCATCGTTACGCTCCTTGTTGGTCATCGTTGTTCATGTGGCGATCGGATGTGCGCGCCACATGCAGGTCGGCCTGCGCACCGCGCACGCCCGGATTTATTCCATTGGCGACCCGCAGACGTCCACGACGCCATGCCGGATGAAAATGCCGCCAGTGCGGTTCTTCGGCTGCGGCGAGCAACTCATGATCACCTCGGGTATCGCCCCAGGCTTTGATCCGGAATTGCTGCAAAACGCCGTAGACAGCCTCAAGCCTCTGGACTTTGTTCTCGCATCTGCAGTTGTTGCCGGTGATGTGCCCGGTCAATACGCCGTCCACCACTTCCAGCTCGGTGCCGATCAAACTGACGCCAAGACGCTCGGCGAAAGGCTGCAGTACCAGCGCCGGTGAAGCTGAACAGAGCGTCACCACCGCGCCGGATTTGATCTCGGCCTCAATCGCCAGCAAACCCGAAGGGCGCATCAATCGCGGCCAGACCCGCGTGCAATAACTCGCGGCTTGCTGTTGCAGCCACTCAAGCTTCACACCGGTCAGAAACGTGCGAATCAACTGCGCCTTGAGTTCGTCACGGCTCATGCGCCGCACGACAAATCGCAGGCTGGGTAGCGCCAGACGGAGCAGGCGCCGATTGAACTCCCGCACTCCGAATGCAAACTTCAGAAACGGTACGAAACTGTCGTGCCGGGTCAACGTGCCGTCGAAGTCGAACACCGCAAGGACTGGCCGCTGCAGCGCGGTTGCATTGTCGATCTGCTCTTTCATCCTGCGGCCTCAGCCAGACGAATCGATGTTTCGCCGGCACCGGTTTCCGCATGACGGATACCGTGCCACCGCGCGCGCTCAAGAATCCGGATCGCCCATTTGTAATGGGTCGCGGGCTCACACATGGCGTCGTTATGTCTGAATACCGCCGGTGCTACGTCGCTGACGATCAGTTTGGCGCTGTTGAAATCCTCGAGGCTGACGCGCAAGGTGTCCTGAATGATTTCGATCTGACTGGGATGAATGGCGGTCTTGCCGACCAGACCATGGGCGATATCGAATTCCAGTTCTTCCTTGAGCAACTGCGGCGACGCCAGTTGTTCGAACACCGGTGCCGTCAACGCAAAACCTTGCGACCCCATCACCCCTGCCAACATCGCAATCACGTATCCCATCGGCGTGCTGTAGAGCGTGGTGCTCGGATTGCGACGCAGGCCTAGGCTGCCCATCAAGTCGTTTCCACCGATGCGCAAGGCGATGATTCGCTGGTCGAGGCTGGCCTTGAGCGCCTGCCCCAGTTCAACCATGGCGACAGGATTGAAGACATCCGTGGTTTCCAGCGTCGGCATCAGGAACAGCGCGGGATTAGTCACGGCCTGCTCCCAGGCGCCCAGATTGGCCAGCGTCAGTTTCGGGATGACGAATCCATCGACATGCGACATCAGCGGCCAGTCGTTGAGTACCGCAGCCATCTGCGAGTCACGCGGACGAACAAACAACAACGGGCCGCCCTCGGGACGACCGCCACGCTGATCAATAACCGTCAGCAAGCCATGCAGATTGGCCAGCGCCGTTTCGATATCAATATCTGCAATCGCGTCCTCGAGGCAAACCACCAGGGAGCGAAGTTCCGGCAATTTGCTTCGGAACACCACATCAAGCAGATCCGGCCGGGTGGCGGGCATGTAAAGCGTGGCACCGAGGGCATAGGGCGAGAGGGTCTTCATCAGCCCAGACTCCGAATGATCGTCACTGCCCGGTAAGGCCCCAACTGCGCACCGACTTCCTCGACTGGAACGCCGGCAGCTTCTGTCAGGTGCATCAGCAATTGCACATCGCTGTCGCTACGGTCGCGGATCAACACATGGTGCGGGACACGACGCAACACGGCGCGTGTCGCCTCGGCGATGCCCGGCTTGACCCGATTGAGATTGGTCACCTCAAAACGTGCCGCCAGCGATTCGACGACGTGGGTGGCCGCGCCCTGGAGTTCGAGACGCTGTTCGTCGCTCCACGGCAGGGCTTTGGGAACGATGCCCAAGACTTTGCGCTGGGCTTCGATCTGCTCGATGAATACCTGTGTCACATCGTGCTCCTGCAGGTGGTCATAGACCACGCAGCCGTGCAGCCCGCCGTTTACAGGCCAGATCGAACGTGAAACGAGACCGGAGACTGTGGCTCCCAGAATCCCCGAGGGGATGACCCAATCCTCAGCGGACGCCGCCATCCATGCTCGGCCGCAAGGATCGGCCAGCACGACAAGTCGCGGGGATTTCGGGAAGCGTGCATCAGCGCCCAGGCTGCGCTGAATTTCGCCACTGATCGCGCCCTTACCGGTCCAGCCATCGACGAAGACGATGTTCTCGGCCCCGTGAGTCTGAATGATGGCCTCCAGGGCAACCGTGTCGATGCCGCGATCACGGACGATGCTGATGCCGTAATGGAAGGCTTCGCGCCCCATCTCGATCAACGCACGACGCAAAAGCACACCCAGCGGGAGGCCGGCGCGTACGAACGACACCAGCACGATAGACGTGCCGGTACACGCCTCATTCAAACCTAGCGCCAGTGCTTGAACATCCGTGGCCATGCGCGCACCGTTTTGCGCCAGAACACGCTCGTACAGTGCCTTGTGAGTTTCACTTGGGGCGCTTTCCTGACTGATCATTTCAGAATAGTGCTTCTGCTTCGTTTGAATCAGTCGCTCTTTTTCCTCGACGTCCGTCACGTCCATCTGCACGGCCTGCAACAGGAAATGCACGTCATCCGACGCATAGCTCCCGCTACCCACCGTTACCAGGTCGGTGATGGTTTCATTCATGGATCGAAGCCCCTGCCCGCTTGGCCAATTGGCTGCGCGTCGGAGTCGCCCACAGGTGGCACTCCTCCATGAAGGCCAGATCGGTGATGCTGTCGCCAAAGCCCAGCACAGGGCGTTCACCGTTGATTTCGCGATCACGGCGCAACCACTCCTGAACCGCTGCCTGCTTGGACAAGCCCTGCGGCAGGAACGCCAGGTTGTTGCTATTGGCGTGAATATGCATGCCATCCAGCAATCCCTGAGCCTGAACCTCAGCCAGCACCGCGCTCAGCACCTCGTCACTGGATTCGTTGTGCTTGGTCACCACGTAGTGGCGCAACCCCTGCTCTTCAACTACCCAACCGCGCAAGGAAATGCCCAACTGCCGGCCAATGGCGAGCGTCGCCTCACTAAGCTCCGGCAGGCGGCTTTGGTAGGCCGCTAGGATATCGCTCATGCGGTCCTGCCAGGCCTGATCGAGTGTGCCGTCCGGTCCCAGGATCACACCACCATGGGAGCAGATGGCGCCGTGTTGAAATGGCAGCTTGACCCGCGTGAACGCTTCTACGCTGCGCGCCGTTACCGCTACCACATCGGTCGTTGCCAGCAGCCATTCGGCCATCGACTTCTGCACAGGGCTCATGTAGCCGTTGGGCTGGCCGTGTATATCAAGTGTCGCCGTGTGGCGTGGTGTGCCTTCTTTCATCTTGCGCGCGGTTTGAAACAACGTGTCGTCGAGATCAACCAACGCCAAGGGGCGATTAATTGTCATCGACGATCACCTGCGCGTTCAAAGTCTGCAGCAACTCGGCAGAGACCGCCTGCGCGGGGGTTTCCGAACAGATCAGCACCCGATCGAATTGACCCGGGCGCACGTTGTAGAGGAAGTTGGGAATGCCCAGGCCGTAGTTATCAGCGAACGATAAGGCGTGCTCGATCACATGGCCCAGTGCAATCGGCGAGCGGCTGGTCGAACTGAAATGCACATCCGCGCCCGCGCGCTCCAGACGTTCGGCGAGCAGGAACGGACGCCAGACAAACTCACTGGTGCCCACGACCAGAATCCGCTCGCCGGGTTGTACGTGAAGGTCTGGGGCCAACGAGTCGCCAACAGAGCGCACGCCCAAGCGTCCCCAGTCATTATCCGAATTCACCGGCCAGTCACCGGCGGCAATAGTGCCCACCGCAGGCATATCGGGCAATGGCGCATCGGGATCTTCAATGAATTGGTAAGAGCCCTGCAACAGGGACACTTGATGCACGCAATCACCCAGCGCATCACGCACTGCGCCGCCGGACCAATCCGTCAGCACACAGGTCACGACTTGTTCGACTTTATTCAGACCGGCATAGACCAGAGCACGGTGCAGATTGATGAACGTCTTGCCCGTCGAGGCCTCGTCATCAACCAGCACCAGCGAACGGGCATTGAGCATCTGCTCACGCACTTGCGGATCGACTGGCAAGTGAATCAGATGCGCACTGGCATGGCTGTGTTCTTCTTCAAAGCGGGTAAACAACTCGGTTCCCGTGGGATGACGGGTGCTGACCATATACACCGCATCGGGGCGAGTGGCGCTATATGCCCGATGCACGCCGGCACCGAGGCCGACGGCGGTTTCGGCCATGCCGATGACCAGGACAGGCCCCGGCAAATCCGCCGGTATTTCTGCGGCCAGGCTTTCAAAACTGGCGGCCATCACCGAGGGACGCACCGGAATATGTCGTCCGAGCACTTTAGACACGAACAGGAATGCCCGCTTCGGATTACGACGCTCGGCGAAGCCGAACAATGAGTCGGGGGCAATGACAGCATCATCAACCTTGACGTCAAGACGTCCACGCATCAGTTGTGCGCTCAGCGCTTTCGTTGCTGTACGAGGTTCCATTAACAAATTCCTGCCTTGGCGTAGGATTACGATCCAGCGCCTCTTCCGTGGGTTTCAATTCAAAGATGAATCAGAGATTGGTCGCTTCCACCCGCCACATTGATGTTTGAGCTTCGCGAGCTAACTGCGCAGCGGTGAACGTCTGGCCAGATGCATTTTTTTTGCCATCAACACGACAGGCATCAAGGAAAGAAATCAGCAGCGATGCTTTCACCGCAAAATTCATGTTCTGCGCATCGGGTACCGATGAGGTGACGAGACCGACCACGGCTCCCGAAAAATCAAACAGCGGGCTGCCGCTGGACCCAGGCTGGATGGCAGCAGTGAACTGCAAAAGACTGGCGTCGTTGTGCAAACCGAACAGCGCCGACACCCCACCTTGAGTGACGTGAACGCCGCCACCGGCAAAACCGGCCAGTGGAAAACCCAACGCGACAATGTCTTCACCCAGATCGCAACCGAATCCGGACTTGAAGGCCACAGGCTTCAACGCGGGGGAATCGATCACCCGCAGCAAGGCGATATCGTTACGCCGATCGATGACCACGGGGTCAACACGATAGCGCCCGTCAAACGAGGCGATGTGAATCTCACGCATGCCTTCAATAACGTGGGCACAGGTCATGACATGGGTGGCCGAGACGGCGAATGCTGTACCGGTGGCGCTGCTCGCGGATCGGCCAGCCCCTGGCGCGTTTGGGCGTCCCTTGGGATGCGCTTCGTCGATCTCGAGACCGATGCGACGGCCGAGCGCCGCCAGACCGTAGGCAGAACCCTCGGCCAACGCGCGAAATTTCCATTGCTGATTGCGGCTGTAAAACTCGCCGATGATGATGGCGGACTCGCCGTTTTCACGAACATCCAGGGAATGCTCGATCTGGCCATCCACCTGCAGGTGCAGATTTCTCAGCTCACTGATCGGGCCGATGGCTGAAAACGTGTAAACCACAAGAAGCACGCGATCGCTGCCCGCCGGGAGTTCATCCAGGTTGAGCTTGCAGCCGACTTTTTGCTGATCACCTACCCATTCCATCCACGCGCGTGGCGTTTGAAAAAGGGCGGCATCACCTTTCGGGCGGCGTTTGTCATCAACCGGCAATATGGCAACAGCGGCATACTCCCCAAAAGCCGAAGAGTTTCCGCACTCCAGAGTCCATTCACTCCGGGCGCTTGATACTGCGGTGTTTGCGCCAGGCGCGAGCACCATCATTCCTTGAAAACTCCTTGTTTTGCTTCCTGCGTGGGTCGCTGTCGAACCACACAAACGCGCAAATAGTACCAGACTTCATATGTCTATTTAATATCAGGGGAGTGTTACCGCAGCAACGCTGATACCTTTTACACGCACGTTCGACTGCCAAACACCCGGCGGCTCTGGCAAACCCAGTCGGCGAGTGGCGAATATGCCGGGGAGGTTCAAACCGGCCGCCCGGGTGTAACCGATGCCTCCCGAATAACGAGCGTTTATCTCCAGCAGGTGTGGTTTACCGTCTGAGTTGTCGCGAGTCTGGACATTGACAATGCCATCACATTTGAAGTGCTCGGCGGCCCGGAGGGCGAGCTCTACGGCGGCGCCTTCACGTTCAAAAACCTGGTGCAGCCCTTTTTTGCGACGACCAACGAAAGCAATGGGGCGACCGGCTTCGCACACCATATCAACCGAACATTCGTTTCCGGGCATGTAGGGCATCACGAGCATCGGTGGCGGCGGCGTAACCGCCGAGTGGTAGGCGTGCATATAGAGGTCGAAGTTGACCTCACGCGCATCCGGGTTGGCGAAGCAGCGGAAAGGGTCGGCGCTTGCCTTGAACCGCCAGAAGCCTTGGCCATAAATACCCACAGCCGGTTTGACGCAGACTTCGCCCAAGGCGCCGAGCGCCTGAAAGGCCGCGAGCATTTCTTCGGCATTGGCGGCGGTGATCGCTGGCACGCAGGCCAGGCCCACGCGTTCCGCTTCTGCCGTGAACTGGCTTTTGTCATCGACCAGATCAAATGTATTCAAAGAAAGCGCACCGGTGACCAGTACGAGGCCAGCACGCTCGAAACGCTCCCGATCGTGCTCGAACTCCCGACCCACTCGACCTGCCAGGACGACTTTGATTTCATGAGCCAGCGCGGTGGAAATGACCCAATCGATACGCTCTTGATTGTCCGCAGGCTCGGTGAAACTGACGTCGGCAAGCGAGGTGATTTCAGGACGCTCCTGTCGATGCGAGGCATAAACCTTTACGTCGGCCGGCAGCGCCTCGCGCGCACCGAGAATGATGTCCCGTTGACTGGACTGCCCTTCTAGAAACCAGATCACTATGTTTACCCTTCCTTGTACAGACACCGAAAGCCGCGACATTTCTTGAACACGTCGCTAGACCCGCACCATGGGTGCGGACAGTACCGCCTTCCCACACAAACTCAAGGGTAACATTGCGAATGGATCAGGCGTCCGCCGAACGCTCTGAGCGCCTCCCAGGGTTATTGCCGAGTCGCCACAATAAACAACCGCGGAAACGGCAACAGCACCGAGCCATCCGCCAGCGCAGGGTAAGCCTTCGCGACTTCTGCCAGATACTGCTCCAGATACTGCGTGCGCTGCGCCTCGGTCAGCGGGTCCAGAAACGGAATCAACCCGCTGCCCTTGAACCACTCCACCACCCCCGCTGCCCCGCCTGACAACTGATGGTGATACGTCGTGCGCCACACATCGACCCGGGCACAATGCGGTCGCAACATCGAGAAATAATCACCGGCACTTGCCATATCGGTTCGCTGACCGGCGGCGCCGGCGAGTTTGCTGGCCCATGGGCCGTTGGCGGCGACTTCGCGCATCAGTCGATGGGAAGGCTCATTGAGGTTGTCGGGCATTTGAATCGCCAGACTGCCGCCCGACGAGAGTTTGCTTGCCAGCGCCGGCAGCAAACTGGCGTGATCCGGTACCCACTGCAACACCGCGTTGGCGAAGATCACATCAAACGGACCCGCATCGGCCCATTGATCAATCTCGGTCACGTCGAATTGCAACTGTGGCAAGCGCTTGCGCGCTGCGTCGATCATGTCCGGTGAACTGTCGAGCCCGCTGATTTTTGCCCCTGGAAAACGCTGCACCAAAAGCTCCGTCGAGTTGCCGGGACCGCAACCGATATCCACCACTGACCGGGCCTGCGCCGTGGGAATCGCCGCCAGCAGATCGCGGGCCGGGCGGGTACGTTCATCTTCAAAAGCGACGTATTGTTTGGCGGACCAACTCATTGTGTTTTCCTTTTGGGACTTTCAACAGTTTCGCCACGATACAGGCTGCTATACAGCCGGTTCCAGAGCTACATTGCAAAGGGTGTCAGTTCACCGCCAACTGCTCGATAGAAGATCCCTAACGTGATTGCTAGTACAGCTACGTCATTTATCGCATGACCGTCGCGCGCGACGACAAACTTTCAGAACCGCGCCTAATGCTCATACCAACCGAACCCGACCTTGACCTTTCGGACTTACACGACGGCACTTCGCATCGCCAAATGTAAGTTGAGTTTCATGCTGATCCGTCAGTATCGTGAAGCGATGGGTCACGTCAATAAATCGTAGAAAATTGAAAATCGGCCTTTAAGGCCGATTTATCGATTAGTCGTAGTATCCAACTGTTTTTTTCAAATGATCTGAATACTCATAGATGTCATCGACTGAGCTGATCGGATGACGTGTTTCGTTTTTTTCTTCATCAAAAATACCTATGTACTTCTGCGACCGATTGAAATGCAATCGACAGATGGGTTTGCGATTGTTGTCATCCAGCAAAATCCCAAAGTAACTCTGCGTGTCTCGCTGAACGATTCGCTTGGCATCGACCACCGACCGTACCAGCGCTCGAACGATGTGATATCCCTCTAATTCTTCCAGCGTTGTTAAAATTTTGTCGTCTGATTCGTCACGCGGATCTACTGGATCAGTCCCGACAGAAGCTGAAGGCAAAGACGCTAACGCAGGTTGAATAGCTCCACTCATTGCAGATTTGAGCCGGTCATTGATCTGGTCATTTAAAAACTGCACAACGGCTTTTCTTGTCAGTTCTTGAAATTGCTCACGTACTTTTTGCGTGATCACACCGTCATAAACACGAGAGGCGAAAACCTTCACGAAATCATCATCCGGTTTGCTGACCTGAGCCGCAATAACCTTCTTTATTTGACTGACATACTTCAATTCGCCAGCCGCACTTATGATGGAATCAACATCAAATGCCGATTTTGTCAATTTGATCAGTTCGGGAACTGAATACTCGTCTATATCCAAGAGATCCAGTTCCAAAAATGGCTTTTCATCCATCTTGTTCGGGGCGTCCAAGTCGGTGAAAAACTTGTAGACCTGTCCGTTAGTTAGGATTGATATACGAGCGCTAGTGACGTGAAAATACCGAAAGAGCTGAGATGCATGATTGATATGCAGTGACTCACCAATTTTCTTGCACTCGATGAGTATCTGTACTTCGCCGTCTTTCATGACGGCGTAATCTATTTTCTCGCCCTTCTTCGTACCCACGTCACAGACAAATTCGGGCGTTACCTCCGTCGGGTCAAAGACGTCATATCCCAAGACCGTACTGATGAATGGCATGACGAACGCATTTTTCGTCGCTTCTTCCGTATGGATTGCAGCGCTCTGCAATCGGACTTTAGCGGCTAAGCTGGCTAGCTTTTCGAAGAATTCCATGAGTGGCCTCTTGCGTGATGTCGATCCGTGTAATGAGCTGCTGGCAATTTGACTACCACTTGATACTAGACACAAACCTGCACAATGGAAGTTCGCCCACTAAACGGAGAAGCCATCGTCGATGGATTTCACATACCTTCATTGATGGCAGACAGTTCTAAGTAAAATTTTCGGCAATCCATAAGTGTCAGGATTTCAAACGCCCACCCACCCATAATGACCACAGCTATGAAATTCGCAAAAATCTCGCAAAAATTCGTACTCTAGCCGGAATCCCGAAGATTTTTATGGTGGCGTTGATCTTGATCGGGTTGTGGGGTTTGAGCGGGCCGATTTTTCATTACTGCGACACTTGGCAACTGATCATCAATACCTCGACCACCATCATCACCTTCCTGATGGTTCTCCTGATCCAGAACACGCAGAACCGCGACACCGACATTCTGCATTTGAAGATTGATGGATTACTGTTAGTTAGCAGAAGCCATGTTCGGCTTGGAAGCACCGAATTCGAAGCAACTGGAGGCGTTGTGCGAACACTTCCGCAAGCTGGGCGAGGGAGCAGTGTTCAACCTTGAATGACTGCTGATAATCAAAAACGGCGCCAAAGCGCCGTTTTTATTTGAGGTCTGCCCTTAGCGGCTGGCTTGCAGCGCTCGGGCCATTTGCAGGTGATTTTGCAGTTTGGGCAACGTCTCATCGGCGAAGGCTTTGATCTCCGGCACGTCGGTGGTCTGCGCTTGCTGCTGGATCTGCTCAATGGCTTCTTCGGTGGCTTTCACCTGACTGGCGGCGTAGGCCTGGTCGAAGGTCGCGCCGTCTTTCACTTGCGGTATCAGTTGCTTGGCCTTGTCGGCCATTTCTTCACGGGGCGCGACGGGAAGATCGAGCTTTTTGGCAATCTTCGCCAAGTGCTGGTTGGCCGTGGTGCGGTCGTTGATGACCACGATGGTGTAATCCTTGACCTCTTTGGATTCGGTCTTCTGATGCGCCATACGGCTGGCCTCGATGTCGGCCATGCCCTTGGCGGACGCATCGTTGATGAATTCGGCGGGCGACTGGGCGAAAGCACTGCTGGCAAACAGGCCCAGTGCGGTGACAAAACTGAAAGTGCGTATACGGGTGGCCATCCGGCTCATGGTCGCGCCCTCCTTCTCTGTAAATTCAAGCGGAAGCTCAGGCCCCCGCCGCTCAATCAAAATCACCTTCACCGACGACGTCGATGTCTGAACGGGCTTGACTCCTTTCGGTTTTCGACAGTCGTTGTGGTGATTTCCCCACCCTTGCGACCCGTTTCAGAAGCCTTCGTTCGGTCGTTGGCGAAGTTTGCCCAGTTCGAATGACTTGTATCCGGCAGGTTTCTCTCGCTCTTGATAATGAGCGCGGCGAGCAGATGCCCTGCATTGATTGAGAATTTCCTGGCCGACAAAGGTTTAGAAAAGTTGCAGTTACCACGACGAACGGTGCCCCCCGTTCAGATATCCAGCGCCCGATGATTCAGCCTTTTGGCGGCATACATTGCTTGATCGGCATGGCGGAACAGTTGCTGTTCCTCGCGGCCGTGCTCGGGGTAGCGGGCGACGCCGATACTCGGTTCAATTTGCAAGTTGTGGCCATCCAGGCGCATGGGTTGTACCAGCACTTGTCGCAGCTTTTGCGCCACGCTGTCGGCATCTTCCGTTGCTTGAACGCTGTGCAGCAGCACAACGAATTCGTCACCGCCAATGCGCGCCACCGTGTCAGTCTCGCGCACGCAACCCTTGAGGCGACTGGCCACGGTTTGCAGCAGCATGTCGCCCACGGCATGCCCGAAAGTGTCGTTGACCTGCTTGAAACGATCCAGATCGACATACAGCAACGCCATGTGCCCCTTTTGTTCGCGGGCGCAGGTCAACGCAGCCTTCACGCGATCGCGAAGCAACTCACGATTGGGCAATTGCGTCAGTTGATCGTACTGCGCCATGCGTCGCAGACGGGCGTGTAACTGCTGACGCTCAATGGCCGTGGCCACTTGGGCGCAGACATATTGCAGCAGTTCTTTGTCTTGCTCGGTGTAGCGTTCGCCGCCCGGCAGGCTTTTGACGATCAGCGCACCGATGGTGCCGTTTTTCGAGTTCAACGGAACGCCGAGCCAGCAAGAAGAATTCTGCCCCGCCACCAGCGCGGCGAAATCGGGCGCCGAATCGGGACTTTCCGGCGTCAGAAGAATCGGCTTACCGCTACGGATGACTTGCGCACACAGACGTCCGGTGACGGTGCCGGGTTGTTCAGGCTGCAACTCGTGATCGTTGACGTGATAGGGGAAATTCAGCTGAGCACACTGATCGTCGTAGAGCGCTACGGAGAAATTCAGTGCCGGCAGCCACTCGCCGATGATCAGGTGGATGCGTTTGAACAGCGCTAACAAGTCCTCCGACGCATGCGCCGCCTCGGAAATCGCATACAACGCCGCTTGTCGCGATTCGGCTTGTTTGCGCTCGGTAATGTCACGGGCCACGGCAATGCGCAGTTGATCGACCTCCGACCAGCGCGCCGACCAGAGGATGTGGGCCACGCTGCCATCCTTGCGTATGTAGCGGTTCTCGAAGTTGTGCTTGGGCTCACCGCCCATGATTTGACTGGCGGCCGCCAGGGTGCGCTGACGATCAGCCGGGTGCACCAGTTCGATCATCGGACGGCCGATCAACTCGTCTGGCGTGTAGCCGAAAACCCGCTCGCAGGCCGCGCTGACAAAAACGAAGCGGCCTTGCTTATCGACTGCACAAACGGCGTCCAGCAACAGGTCGATGAAACTCGCCAATGGCGCGGAGTTTGGGCTTTCCATGGTTCAGCGTGGGAGTCCAAGTCATGTAGCGTTTATCAACCATCCCTGACCTTGTGAGTGCTCATCCCTGCAAACAAAATCAAGCCCTGTTCGGCATCAGCCCTGGCAGTGCATGCACCAGCGCATTGATGGCGAACCCCATGAACATCACGCCACACAAACGGGTGATCAGCCGCTCATGCCGTTGATACAGCGCGCGCACCCGCTGCGCGCCGACAACGCCGGTGAGGATAGCGTAAGCCGACAACCCGCCCAGAAAGCTCAAGGCGATCAGCGCCGGCAGCATCGACCAGTTGAGCAATTCGGCGCGGCTGGATAACAGCGCGGTAAATGTCGCCACCGCGACCGGGTAAGCCTTGGGGTTGGTCAGGCCGAACACAATGCCGTGCCAGAACGGCCTGCGCGCCGCGCCTTGCGGTTCGTCATCGTTGCGGCGCTGGGCACGCACCGCCCGCCAACCGAGCCAGAACAGATACACCCCGCTGAGCACGCCGAGCACATCAAATGCGGTGCTGCCGATTTCCCGGGCGCCAACAATCGCGATCAACGCCGTGCTGCACCAAACCACATCCCCGAGCAGATGACCACACAGAAACCCTGCCCCCGCTCTGCGCCCATGCGCCGCGCCGATGCCGAACACCGCCAGCACACCAGGCCCCGGCGTGATGCCATAAATGAAACCCGAGGCCAGTACGGCCATTAACAACGATGGGGTCATGGAACACCTGCACATGACGACGCAAATGACGGCCAGTCTATATCAGCTCAACGCGTCGGGTCAGGACTCGTCGTAGAAACGCATGCCGACATGCAGATTCGGCATATCGCGGTCTGCCCCCTAGCTGCAGCTGGGCTCATTGACGGATTGAGGCCTGTGAGCATCGGTTCAGTAACCTCTGAGGTCTTCAGGCACGACGTATTGTTGGCCGTCGTAGGTCAGGGTGATTCGGGTTTTCTTCAGGTTGGTGTTTTTTGAAACGCACTGTTTTCCCGATTGGGTGTTTTTCATTTTGGTGCCGCTGGTGGTGACGATCAGATCGGCGAAACCGTAGTGACTTGATGAACCGACCTCGATGGTTCTGCGGATCTTCCTGGCGTAACCCTCGCAATCACTCATGAATTCGCCGTTGTTCTTGTAGATCACCAAACCTTCCAGCACCGGGCGCAAGGTATTGCCCTCGCGGACATACAGCGCCAGATCGGTTTTCTCGTAGGGAATGGCGCGGGAACTGTGGACGAACTTCGAACGCAGGCCAAAAGCACGGACATCCGGCGCCAGTCGGTAGCGGCCTGTGTCGACACGCAGATCATCAAACCGCACGGCATCGGAGTTGTACGCGCCCGGTTTACGGTAAGTGGCGACGGGTTTGGCATTGCTGGCGTTGACGATCGCCAGATCCAGATCGAACACCCCTGCATCGTCGCCACCGGCATCAGCAAGGTAGGTGGACTTGACCGCGATCGCCTGACTCGGGAAGGCCGGCCAGACGATGCAGCGTGACAGTGATTGGCCGTCGAAAGCGTTTGTGGTGCAGGCGGCTTGGGCTTGGGCAGTGACAGCCAGAAAACCGAGGGCGATAAGGAGTCTGGTGGGGGTAGACATGGTTCTTCCTTGATAAAAATCGTTGTTGGCAGGCTGGCTACAGACCTTTGAAACCTGGCGGCAGGACGTAAGACTTTCCGTCATAACGCAAGGTTGTCAAAACCGGTTTGTAGACGGTGGTTTTATCTTCACACGCGTCCCCTTCACCTTCGCTTTTCGTGCCTGTTTGCTGGGTTTTGACGATCAAGTCTGCGTAACCGTGGGAGCTCGTTTTAGCGATATCGATAGTTCTTGAGATCTCGAAGCGCTCCCCAGCGCAGTTGTCATCCCACTCGCCGCCGTACTCATAAACCACCAACTGACGCAGGACTGGGCGCAATTTTTCGCCCTCCCTGACGTAAAGCGAGAGCTGGCTTTCATCCATCGGATTGAGGCGAGAACCATTGGTGAGTCGTGCACGTAGACCAAATGCGCGAAGGTCGGGGGCGAGTTTGTAGCGCGCCGTATCCAGTGTCAGCTCGCGCAAGCTGGCGCCATCCATCACGAAAGCAGTGGCCTGGTGGTAAGTCGCAACCGGCTTCGGTTGCGCGTCTTTCAGCACCGACAGGTCCAGATCATGGGTGCTGAGCGCGCCAGCGGCGGCAGGCGTGAACCGGGTTTTGGCGCTGATGGTCAGTCCCGGGTAAGCCGGCCAGTCCTTGCAGACTGACAAATCCTCGTCACCCATTACCGGCGCCGGCGTGCAATCGGCAAACACCTGCCCCGCCATCAGCCACCCACACAGCGCCACACCGCCGATCAATCCAGACTTCATTGTCACATCCCGCTCCTCGATAGCTTTTCAGCCGCGCACTATCCCCTCCTGAACGAACGGTTTCAACCGAGTGAATGCTAAATGGCCAGTCGCTGATTCGGTCCCGACACACCAGTGGAGCTAGCCGGTGCCACGCAATGCACTGTCATCGCGAGACCGCTCATCCCCCCAAGAAACCGTGTTTCAACGCCCTATCAACTGTGGGTCAGCAAGCGGATCAACTGTGCGGATTCGTTCTTTGTTCCCAGCACCACGACCGAAGCGTCTTGCAAGCAGGCATCGCGGGCGATCCAGTCGATCTCGGCCGTGCCCCCGAGATCAAACGACTCGTCCACCGCCCCATCCTTCAGGAAGCCCCCCGTCAGCAGATTGCGATGCCCACCCGAGGTCTGACCCACGGTGACTATGCGCTGATCCGCAGAATCACCCACTGCAAACCCAGCAACCCAGCTCTTGAGTTCCTGCGGTTGCGTCGAAGCGCTAAGAACCGGCGCGCCGCCATTGAACGACGGATCAATTTCGCCGCCGTGGGTGATACCGGTCATGAACGCATGTTGACGTTTCTCCCCGCCTGCCGCCTCGACAGCGGCGCCGATCAAGAGTAAGCGCTGTGCCGACTGCTCTACGATGCCGTTCACCGAGCTTTCCAGCGGCGTGCCTTCATTGCGAATGTTCAACAACAACGTACCGTCATTGCCGAATGACTTCGCAACCTGTCCGGCATTGTCGAACGCCATGATCCACCCCTGATGGGTGACTTCTGTCTTGCCATAAACCAGTATCAGCCCACTGTTCAGTTGCGTGACGCCTTGCAACTGGATGGCGACGCCGGGGTGCGTGATGTAGATCCAGCCGTTGGCATTAAACGCGGTGTCATCGCTGCCATCGAGGAAAAAGCGCGCAAGCAGCGCGCCCCCCTGTTTCGACGTGGCGAAAAGCAACCTGTCGTGCGCCGCCGCTTTTTGGTCCGATTGCGCCAATTCAAGGCTTGCGGCCACCGCACCGAAGAGAGAAGGAACGCGCATGGGAACAATTTTGTAACCGCTCTGACCGTCACCGAACTCAAGATCAGGCGAACCGTCCGGCAGAAAGCGCGCAATGACTTGCTCGTAATCGACAGACGTCCCTTTGATGAGTCCGCACACCCAGATCCCGCCGCTCGCATCGATGCTGAGTGTCCCGCCGTGTGAGGGCACATCACGCCTGTATTGCCCCACGACATAGCCGGCCTGGCCAAAAGTCGGATCAAGATGACCATCGGCGAGCAGACGCGCCAAGCCATAACACACATTGCCCGATGCATCGGTGACGGTCGCACAAACCATGATCTGACCGGTGGGCGTTGTCGCCACACCCTGACCGACGGTCTTGCGTGCAGTGGGGAACTGCAGCGTTTGCAACCCGGCATTTGCAAAGGAACGATCGATTTCACCGGCTGACTGCGCTTCACGTGCGTTGGTTCGTGACATGTTCGTAGGCTCCTTACGAGATCGGGTTTGATCCGTTTCCCGGGCCATTCGATCCGAGTCAACCACAGACCACAACTGATAGAAATGACAGTCTTTTAGAAGAAATCGCAATTATTCATCGAACAAAAAAACCTAAAGAACTGTTACTTCTTACAGGTTCTCCAGCAAAAGAACCGTGCCAACCTCTCGCTTCACTCCACCCGGCAACGAGAGCACATCATGAGCACTTCGCCCCACTCCAACATTGAGTCCGTACCTGCCCCCGTCATCACCGACCCTGCCGCAGACACCAAAACGGGCCCGGCAACACTCTTACTGGGCGTCGGTGTACCTATGGCTTTTGTCGAAGTGTGGGACATCGAAAACACACAGTTGCACGGAAAAGGCCCCGTCAATGCAAATGGCCGATGGGCCTTTAGTTTCAGTGGCGATCTTGCGCAGGGACCACACCGTATTCACGCCCGCCAAACGTTCGACGACGAAACATCCCCATGGACTGACGTTCGTTTGTTTAATGTCCTCCTGCAACCGGATGTCGCTGCACCTGCGATTGGCACGCCGCAGGAAGGAGGACAGACGGATAACGCTGCGGTTCTATCAGGCGATGTACGACAGCCCGGTGGCATCGTGGACATTATTGACCTCGACGCCAACCTGTGGATTGCCTCGGCAACGGTGGAGGGTGACCTGAGTTGGCGAACACAGGCATCGATGTCGGCAGGCCCCCATCGGATTTCGGCCATTCACCGCGTGGCGGGCAAGGTTTCCGATTGGGCGCGTATCCGGACATTTACGGTCGCCAAAGGGTACATAAACCAGGCGAACAATCCATTCAAGGCTGTTCGCCCAATCCGCGCACTTCAAAACGCGTTGCGGAAAATCTCCTCGATCTGGCGCTGATCCGCCGCCCGTGGGTTGGTCAGGCCGCACGCGTCTTTCAGAGCATTGGTGGCCAGGATCGGGATGTCCGTGAGTTTGGCGCCCAGTTCACGCAAACCACCGGGGATCTCGACGTCGCCGGCCAGACAACGGATCGCGTTGATCGCCGCCTGAGCGCCCTCTTCAGGGCTGAAACCGCGAACATCGGCCCCCATGGCCTGCGCCACATCGGTCAAACGTTCAGCACACACCAACGCGTTAAACGTCTGCACATGAGGCAGCAACACGGCGTTGCACACGCCATGGGGCAAGTCGTAGAAACCGCCCAACTGGTGCGCCATCGCATGCACGAAGCCGAGCGAAGCGTTGTTGAACGCCATGCCCGCGAGGAACTGCGCGTAGGCCATGTTCTCCCGCGCGGTGAGGTCGCTGCCATCGCGCACGGCCAGGCGCAGATTGTTGCTGATCAGGGTCATGCCCTTCAGCGCGCAGGCGTCGGTGATCGGGTTGGCGGCGGTCGACACATAGGCTTCGATGGCGTGGGTCAGCGCGTCCATGCCGGTGGCGGCGGTCAGGCTTTTCGGCATGGCCACCATCAGCGCCGGGTCGTTGACCGACAGCAGCGGCGTGACGTTGCGGTCGACGATGGCCATTTTTACGTGGCGCGATTCGTCGGTGATGATGCAGAACCGGGTCATCTCGCTGGCGGTGCCGGCGGTGGTGTTGATGGCGACCAGCGGCAGTTGCGGCTTTGTGGATTGGTCGACCCCTTCGTAGTCGCGGATCTGCCCGCCATTCGTGGCACACAAGGCGATGCCCTTGGCGCAGTCGTGGGGTGAACCACCGCCCAGCGACACCACGAAATCACAGCGGCTTTCCTTGAGCAGCCCCAGCCCGGATTCGACGTTGGCAATGCTGGGGTTCGGTTTGGCGCCGTCGAAGATCACCGAATCGATGTCCTGCATCGCCAGTTTCTCGGCGACCATCGCCGCCACGCCCGCCTTGGCCAGCCCCGCGTCGGTGACGATCAGCGCCTTGCGAAAACCATAGTTGCGGATCGCGACCATGGCTTCATCCAGGCATCCGCTGCCCATTATATTTACGGCTGGAATGAAAAAAGTGCTGCTCATGCGCCTCTCCTGACTGGGGCCGAATCGACTGCTGCGATCCGGCGGACGCACACAGGATCGACTGATCGGTCACGGCGGATGTTGATCTGGCTCAATGCCCGCTCGTGATAAAGTCGCCGCCCATCAGCCCCTTTGTTTTGAGACCTCCCACGCAATGACCGATTTTCTGGATGTCGACGCCACTCTCGAAGACTGGAATGCCTTGCGCACCGCGACCGACTTCAAGGGTTTGCTGGTGGGTAACGGCGCCAGCCGCGCCGTGTGGGACGACTTCGGCTACGACTCGCTGTTCGAAAATGCCCGCACCGTGACAGAGAAACCGCTGAGCCCGTCGGAACTGGCCGTGTTCGACGCGATGCACACGCGCAGCTTCGAGCAGGTACTGGGCGCACTGAAAACCACCAGCCGGGTGAACAAGGCACTGGCCATCAGCTCAGCCGCACCGCGCAATCGCTACTACGCGATCAAGGAAGCGCTGATCAACACCGTGCACGCCGTTCATATCCCGTGGCGACGGGTTCAGGCCTCGACGCTGACCACGCTCAACGAAGAACTGGCGCGCTATCGCACGGTGTTTACCACCAATTACGACTTGCTCAACTATTGGGCGCTGCAGCACAAAAGCGAGGCCATTGACGATCTGTTCAATGGCACGAATGCAAGTTTTGATCTGAGTGAAAGTGCGACTGAAAAACCGCGCTTGCTGTATCTGCACGGTGGTCTGCACCTGGTGCGCAATCAGGACGGCACCGCGCGCAAACTGACCTCCACCGAGGGCACGCTGCTCGGCAGTTTTGCGATCAACAACACGATCAAAACCCTGGATGACGTGCCGCTGTTCGTCGCTGAAGGGCCAAGTGCCGAAAAACTCAAAACCATTCGCAGCTCGGATTATCTGTCGTTCTGTTATGCGCAGTTATTGGGGCATGGCGACAGTTTATGCATCTTCGGCCATGCCTTGAGTGAACAGGACGCTCACATTGTCCGGGCGCTGCGTTTGGCGAAACCGAACGCCGTGGCGATCTCGATTTATCCGCGCAGTGCGGCGTTCATTCAGCATCAGAAGCGGCATTACGCCAAGGTGTTTGAAGGGACTGGGGTTGAGTTGCGGTTTTTTGATGCCAAGACACATGCGTTGGGGAGCCCCAAGCTTTCGGTGCCCGTCGAGGTCTGATGTCCGCGGGCCTGACGCCTTCGCGAGCAAGCCCGCCCACCTATTGACCTTCAGCGTTCCTTAGAGAACCGGCAGGGTCTTGTCCTTGATGGTTGTGGTTGGCCCGTTGGTCTTGACGCTGGCGATGCCTTTGGCGCAAGCGGCGTCTGAGGAGTACGACTCGCTGCTGCCGATGATCTGATGATTGGCGGCCTTGAGGTTGAAGTACGGATGCCCGTCCTTCGTCGTTTTTTTCTCGTAGCGTTCATCCAGCGGGCTGTTGGTCTGCACCGAAGCAATGCCATTGTCGGCTGCCGCGCGGGTGGTGTAGAGCTCGCTGGTGAGAATGGTTTCAGCGTTGGCGGCTTTCAGCACAAACCTGAACTGGCCGTTGCTGCTTTTACTGACTTCGTACCATCCGGACATGCTCGTTTCTCCTTGGCGGTTGAGAGGTTTCGCGCCAATGAGTAAAGACCAGCCTCAGACTTCTGTCGCCTGAACCAGCCTCTTCGCAAGCAAGCGGCTCCCACATCTGGAACGCATTCCCCGTGTGGGCGCAGGCTTGCTCGCGAATGAGGCGACTCGGCCCCGGCTATTTCACCCGCGCCCGCACCACCGACAACGGCGTCTCAGCCACCCGGCGCTGACTCAGATACCGCGTACAACTCACCCGCAAAAACGACGCAAAGTTCACCACCTCTCCGCGATAATCCATCACCTCTTCGTACAGTTTGGCGATCAACTGGTTAGTGGTCATACCGTCGACCTCGGCGATTTCGCGCAGGATGTCCCAGAACTGGTTCTCCAGGCGCAACGTCGTCACCACCCCGCAGATGCGCAATGAACGCGAGCGCGATTCGTAGAGGATCGGGTCGGCCTTGACGTAGAGCTCGCACATGGGCGAATCCTCGTTACAGGGTGATTTGGGTGCCCAGCAGACCGAGGAACCCGGCCAGCCAGTTCGGATGCGCAGGCCAGGCCGGCGCGGTGGCCAGATTGCCTTGAACGTGGCCGTCGGTCACGGGGATGTCGATGTACGTGCCGCCCGCCAGTCGGACTTCCGGCGCGCAAGCCGGATAGGCGCTGCATTCACGTCCTTTTAGCACGCCCGCTGCCGCCAGCAACTGGGCGCCGTGGCAAACAGCGGCAATCGGCTTGCCGGCCTTGTCGAAGGCGCGCACCAGTTCGAGGACTTTTTCGTTCAGACGCAGGTATTCCGGGGCACGACCGCCGGGAATCAGCAGCGCATCGTAATCGGCCTCGCTGACCTTGGCGAAATCGAAATTGAGTGCGAACAGGTGACCGGGTTTTTCGCTGTAGGTCTGATCGCCTTCAAAGTCATGGATGGCGGTGCGCACGGTGTTGCCGGCAGCCTTGTCCGGGCACACGGCGTGGACGGTGTGACCGACCATTTGCAGGGCCTGGAACGGCACCATGACTTCGTAATCTTCGACGTAATCGCCGACCAGCATCAGGATCTTTTTCGCGGCCATGGGGAGGACTCCTCTGGGAAAGGGCTTGCGGGAGTATTCAAGGTAGACCTTATCGGGACGAGCAGGTAATAACCGACTACTACCGAGTTATCGTTCTTCGCGGGCAAGCCAGCACACAGGTTCTGCGTCGATCACAGGTTGTGTGTGGGACGCAAATACTCTGGGGCGAGCTTGCTCGCGAAGGGGCCCTGACAACCGACAGCTTCGTTGACTGTCAGCACGCCTTCGCGAGCAAGTCGAATCGGCGCACCGCCGCTGTCACAGGATCAGAGGTAACCATCCGCGCGCAGCAGGGTTTCCAGGCAGTGCTCGCTGATGTTGTAGAACGCCTTCAATTCCTGAATCTTCACCAGCAACTGAGCCGGGTCCACCGGTTCGGCGCGTTTGACCGCCAGAATCATCTTGTTCTTGTTGGTGTGATCCAGCGAGATGAACTCGAACACCTTGGTTTCGTAACCACAGGCCTCAAGGAACAGCGCACGCAGACTGTCGGTGACCATCTCCGCTTGCTGCCCCAGGTGCAAACCGTATTGCAGCATTGGCTTGAGCAGCGCCGGGCTCTGGATCTGCAAGCGGATCTGTTTGTGGCAGCACGGCGAGCACATGATGATTGAGGCGCCCGAACGGATGCCCGTGTGGATGGCGTAATCGGTGGCGATGTCGCAGGCATGCAGGGCGATCATCACGTCCAGCTCGCTCGGCGCGACACTGCGCACGTCACCGCATTTGAATACCAGCCCAGGGTGATCCAGCTTTGCCGCGGCGCTATTGCACAGGTTGACCATTTCTTCACGCAACTCGACGCCGGTGACTTCGCCCTCGGCCTTCAAGGTGTTGCGCAAGTAGTCGTGAATCGCAAACGTCAGGTAACCCTTGCCCGAACCGAAATCCGCGACCCGCACCGGTTTGTCCAGCGCCAGCGGTGACGAGGTCAGGGCATGGCTGAACACTTCGATGAACTTGTTGATCTGCTTCCACTTGCGCGACATGGCCGGGATCAGCTCATGCTGCGCGTTGGTTACGCCCAGATCCTTGAGGAACGGACGGCTCAGCTCCAGAAAGCGGTTTTTCTCACGGTTGTGCTCAGCGGACGGAGCCTCACGCAATTGCTGAGGTTTGCTCCTGAAGAGCGAAGGCTTGCCCTTTTTGCTGTATTCGAGCTGTGCTTCGTCAGTCAACGCCAGCAAATGCGCATTTTTGAACGAGGCCGGCACCAGCGCGGCGATCATCGCTACGCCTTCCAGCAACGGCAGGTTCTTGGTGATGTCGCGGGTCTTGTAGCGATAAACAAAGGACAGGTTAGGCTGCGCCTTGACCGTCACTGGTTTGATGATGACCCGTTGCAAATCCGCCTCTTCGCCGACGTACTTGGCCAGCACCAGTTTGATGAAGCCGTTCTGTTCGAGGCTGGTTTGCAGCAGTTCGATGAACTGGGCGTGGTGATCCGGCGCAGATGGCGCGGTGGGGGCGGTGACGGACATGAACAAGCGGCCTCGGACGGGGCGAATCGGGAATGGCGGGTATTTTAGGGGGGATGCGGGTTGGGGACACGCTCTTATTTACCGAACGGCATAAACTGCGCCGGCCCCTTCACCACAGGGCACTGCTGCGCCCAGAGATTTAACCCAACACCACCAACCGATTCGGCAATTCATTGCGTACCTGCGTCACCGGCACATGCACTTTGAGCAATTCGCCACACGCCTCGATGCAGGTGACAAACCCTTGCAGCGTGCGCCCCTGCCGCACCTGCTCGGTAAACGCCGCGACAATGGCATCCCAGCTTTTATTGTCCAGTCGCCGGGAAATCCCCTCATCCACCAGAATCTCCACGTACCGCTCAGCCTCGCAGACAAAAATCAGCATCCCGGTGCTGCCCACCGTGTGATGCAGGTTCTGTTCGAGAAACTGCCGACGCGCCAGATTCGAGGCGCGCCAGTGACGCACCCGGCGAGGCACCAGATGAGTGGTGATCTTGGGCAAGCGAAACAACAGGCACAGCACAATGAAAATGCCCCACTGCACCAGCAGCAGACTGCGCATGGTGAGCCAGCCGGTCAGGTAATGCACAACGCCTGGTACCACCAGCGCCAGCAGGCTGGCCCACAGCAACGGGATGTACGCGTAATCGTCGGCGCGGGCGGCCAGCACGGTCACCAGTTCCGCATCGGTGTCGCGCTCGACGCGGGCGATCGCCTCGGCGACTTTGCGTTGTTCGTGTTCAGTCAGTAATGCCATGTCAAAGAGTGCCTGCTCATTATTGTTGTGTGCTCACCAGCCGCCCGACGAACCACCGCCGCCGAAACTGCCCCCGCCGCCGCTAAAGCCCCCGCCTCCACTGCCGCCGCCAAAACCTCCACCGCCAAAGCCTCCGCCACCACCGGAGCCGCCACGGCCGGCGGGAAGGATACCGAGCATCTGGCAGACAAACACCGTCAGGATGAACAACATCACTAAAAACACGAACAACGTCGGGTGCCGCGAGATGAAATCATCGGAAGGATCACCGCCGGGTTCATACACCGTTGACGGTTCGTCCAGCGGATTGCCCCCCAGCACCACCAGCATCGCCGCGACGCCATCGCTGATGCCTTTGCTGAAGTGGCCGGTCTTGAACGCGGGGGTGATGACTTGATGGATGATCACCGACGCCTGCGCATCGGTCAGCCGGTCCTCCAGGCCATAACCGACTTCAATGCGCAATTTGCGCTCGTCCCGGGCGACGATAAGCAATGCGCCGTTGTTTTTGTCTTTCTGGCCGATGCCCCAGTGCCGGCCCAGTTGCACGCCAAAATCTTCGATGGTGGTGCCTTGCAGATCCGGCAGCGTCACCACGACCAATTGCTCGCCGGTCGCCTGTTCGTGCGCCTGCAACTGCTGGCTCAGTTGCGCACGCACTGACGGCTCGATCATCTGCGCGTCATCCACCACCCGCCCGCTCAGCGCCGGGAACGTCAACTCGGCCCGGGCGCTGACGGCGAACAGCCACAGCATCAGCACCAGGCCCATTTTCAACACACGCATGGGCAACCTCGGATCAGAACTTCACTTCGGGCGCCTTTTCTGCACCGGGGGTGGTGGCTTCAAAGGTTTCGCGGATCGGCAGGTCGCTGTACATCACGCTGTGCCAGAGGCGTCCCGGGAAGGTGCGGATTTCAGTGTTGTATTTCTGCACCGCCAGAATGAAATCGCGCCGCGCCACGGCGATACGGTTTTCCGTGCCCTCAAGCTGCGACTGCAGGGCCAGAAAGTTCTGGTTGGCCTTCAGGTCCGGATAACGCTCAGAGACCACCATCAAACGGCTCAACGCGCCGCTCAGTTGATCCTGTGCCTGTTGGAACTGCTTGAGCTTTTGCGGGTTGTCGAGGGTGCTGGCATCCACCTGGATCGACGTCGCCTTGGCCCGCGCCTCGATCACGGCGGTCAGGGTCGCCTCTTCATGCTTGGCGTAGCCTTTCACCGTTTCGACCAGATTGGGGATCAGGTCGGCGCGGCGCTGGTACTGGTTCTGCACTTGGCTCCAGGCCGCTTTGGCCTGCTCGTCGAGGGTCGGGATGTTGTTGATGCCACACGCGGTCAATAGCGTGGCCAGCACCAGCAATGTGGCGACCTGCAGACGCGAGCGGTTGATTGGGCTGACATTCATCAAAGTGATGCTCCTTGGCACATTTCATTAAAAACCGTCGGCGAAAACTTCGGGACCGGCTCTTGGGGCATAATCGGCCTCGTCACTGGAATGCGACGGGCGAATGGGCTAAAAAGTGCCCTGCGCGTTCACGCTACCGAGTGTCGGCTGTGGTTTTTTGGCTCGGTATTTTTGAGCCGGCACCCGAACAACAATAGTCGCTCCCAACATTTTGGCTGGCCGGCATTGCATTGCCGCTTGGGCCCTTGAGAAAAACATTCATGAAGAAGCTGTGTTTGCTGGGTCTGCTCGTCAGCCTGGCCAGTCATCACGTATTGGCCGCCACGACCCCGGCGCCCCTGGAAAACAAGGACGCGTTCATCAGCCATCTGATGAGCCAAATGACCCTCGAAGAGAAGATCGGCCAGTTGCGCCTGATCAGCATCGGCCCGCAAATGCCCCGCGAACTGATCCGCAAGGAAATCGCCGCGGGCAACATCGGCGGCACGTTCAACTCCATCACTCGCCCGGAAAACCGGCCGATGCAGGACGCGGCCATGCGCAGCCGTCTGAAGATTCCGATGTTTTTTGCGTACGACGTGATCCACGGTCACCGTACGATTTTCCCGATTCCGCTGGCCCTGGCGTCGAGCTGGGACATGGACGCCATCGGCCTGTCCGGACGCGTGGCGGCCAAAGAAGCGGCGGCCGACAGCCTCGACATCACCTTCGCGCCGATGGTCGACATCTCCCGCGATCCGCGTTGGGGCCGCAGCTCCGAAGGTTTCGGTGAGGACACCTACCTGACCTCGCGCATCGCCAAAGTCATGGTCAAGGCTTATCAGGGCCAGACCCCGAGCGCCGCCGACAGCATCATGGCCAGCGTCAAGCACTTTGCCCTGTACGGCGCGGTCGAGGGTGGTCGTGACTACAACACCGTGGACATGAGCCCGGTGAAGATGTACCAGGATTACCTGCCACCGTACCGCGCCGCGATTGATGCCGGCGCCGGCGGCGTGATGGTCGCGTTGAATTCGATCAACGGCATTCCGGCCACCGCCAACACCTGGCTGATGAACGATTTGCTACGCAAGGACTGGGGCTTCAAAGGCCTGGCGGTCAGCGACCACGGTGCGATCTTCGAACTGATCAAGCACGGCGTGGCCCGCGACGGTCGTGAAGCGGCGAAGCTGGCGATCAAGGCCGGCATCGACATGAGCATGAACGACACCCTGTACGGCAAAGAGCTGCCGGGCCTGCTCAAGTCCGGCGAGATCGAACAGAAAGACATCGACAATGCCGTGCGCGAAGTGCTCGCGGCCAAGTACGACATGGGCTTGTTCAAGGACCCGTACCTGCGCATCGGCAAGGCTGAAGACGATCCGGCCGACACCTACGCCGAAAGTCGCCTGCACCGTCGCGAGGCCCGTGAAGTGGCGCGTCGCAGCCTGGTGCTGCTGAAAAACCAGAACGAAACCCTGCCGCTGAAGAAAACCGCGAAAATCGCGCTGGTCGGTCCATTGGCCAAGGCGCCGATCGACATGATGGGCAGTTGGGCGGCGGCCGGTAAGCCGGCGCAATCAGTCACGCTGTTCGACGGCATGAGCAACGTGATCGGCGACAAGTCGAACCTGATCTACGCCCGTGGCGCCAACATCACCAGCAACAAGAAAGTCCTCGACTACCTGAACTTCCTCAACTTCGATGCACCGGAAGTGGTCGATGATCCACGCCCGGCCAGTGTGCTGATCGACGAAGCGGTGAAAGCCGCCAAAGACGCTGACGTGGTCGTTGCGGCAGTGGGCGAATCCCGCGGCATGTCACACGAATCCTCCAGCCGCACCGACCTGAACATCCCGCAAACTCAGCGTGAGTTGATCCGAGCCCTGAAAGCGACCGGCAAACCGCTGGTACTGGTGCTGATGAACGGCCGCCCGCTGACCATCCTTGAGGAAAAGGAATCGGCCGACGCCATTCTGGAAACCTGGTTCAGCGGCACCGAGGGCGGCAACGCCATCGCCGATGTGCTGTTCGGTGACTACAACCCGTCGGGCAAACTGCCGGTGACCTTCCCGCGCTCCGTCGGGCAGATTCCCACCTACTACAACCACCTGAGCATTGGCCGGCCGTTCACGCCAGGCAAACCGGGCAACTACACCTCGCAGTATTTCGACGACACGACCGGCCCGCTGTTCCCGTTCGGCTATGGCTTGAGCTACACCGATTTCAGCCTGAACGACATGGCACTGTCGTCGACCACCCTGAACGCCACCGGCAAGCTCGACGCCAGTGTCACGGTGAAAAACACCGGCAAGCGCGACGGCGAAACCGTGGTGCAGTTGTACATTCAGGACGTCACCGGTTCGATGATCCGCCCGGTGAAGGAACTGAAGAACTTCCAGAAAATCATGCTCAAGGCCGGCGAACAGAAAGTCGTGCACTTCACCATCACCGAGGATGACCTGAAGTTCTACAACGCTCAGCTCAAGTACGCGGCAGAGCCCGGCAAATTCAACGTGCAGATCGGTCTTGATTCGCAGGACGTGACGCAGCAGAGCTTCGAATTGCTGTAACTATTGAGGCCACACACGCCTGCGTGAGAGGGGCCTTTGTGGGAGGGGGCTTGCTCCCGAATGCGGTGTATCAGCCAAATAAATGCTGAATGACATGCCGCCTTCGGGAACAAGCCCCCTCCCACATTGGAATCCACTGGTTTCGGAGCTGGCGTTAACCGCGCCTGTCCAGCAGGTTGACCACCAACCGATCCACCCACCCCCACACCCGCTGCTTGACCCTGTGCCACAACGGCCGACGCTGCCACTCCTCCAGACTCACCCGCTGACTCAAGCCGAAGTCCTTCTCGAAACTCGCCCGCACCGCCGCCGTCAACGACGGATCGAGTGCCTCCAGGTTCGCCTCCAGATTGAAACGCAGGTTCCAGTGATCGAAGTTGCACGAGCCGATGCTCACCCACTCGTCCACCAGCACCATTTTCAGGTGCAGGAAACACGGCTGGTATTCGAAGATCTGCACCCCGGCCTTGAGCAGGCGCGGGTAGTAGCGATGCCCGGCGTAGCGCACGGACGGGTGATCGGTGCGTGGGCCGGTCAGCAGTAAACGCACATCGACACCACGGGCGGCGGCCTTGCGCAGGGAGCGGCGGATTTTCCAGGTCGGCAGAAAATACGGCGTGGCCATCCAGATGCGTTTCTGCCCACTGTTCAGGGCGCGGAACAGCGACTGCAGAATGTCGCGATGCTGGCGGGCGTCAGCGTAAGCCACGCGGCCCATGCCCTCGCCTTTATCCGGCACACGGGGTAACCGCGGCAGGCCAAAATGCGCGGCCGGGCGCCAGGCGCGACGATAGCGGTTGGCGATCCATTGCCGGTCGAACAGCAATTGCCAGTCGATGACCAATGGACCGCTGATTTGCACCATCACCTCATGCCATTCGCTGGTGGCATGGCCTGGGGTCCAGAACTCGTCGGTGACGCCGGTGCCGCCGACCACTGCCGAACATCGATCAACCAGCAGCAGCTTGCGATGATCACGATAGAAATTGCCAACCCAGCGCCGCCAGCTCAAACGATTGTAAAAACGCAGTTCGACCCCGGCCTGGATCAGGCGCTGGCGCAGAGAATGGGTAAACGCGAGGCTGCCGTAATCGTCGAACAGACATCGCACACGCACGCCGCGCTCGGCCGCCAGCACCAGCGCTTGAACGATGGTTTCGGCACAGGCGCCCGCCTCGACCAGATACAGCTCAAGTTCGATCTGTTCTTTGGCCTGGGCAATGTTCTGGAGCATGCGCGCAAAGAATTGCGGGCCGTCGATCAACAACTCGAAGTGGTTGCCGTCACGCCACGGAAACACTGCGCCGCGCATGTCAGCGCGCCGTGAAGATCAGCACCGCACCCACCGGCACCGACAGGCTGATGGCCGACAGACCGGCCAGTTTGCGCAAGCTTTCAATCCCCGGAGCGAGATCGAAATCCTCGGCATTGATCACCAGCGGCTCCAGCGTCACCACTTGGAAACGGCGGTCATCCAGACGTGTGGCGAGCAACTCGGCCGGATATTCATGTTGCTTGCCGTGCAGGTTGACGGTCAGCGGCAAACGTAATTCAAGCTGAGCGCCAGGGGCCAGATCGTTGATCGGGCGCAGGTCGATCCGGGTGGTGATGGTCGCCGCGGGAAACTGCTCGACCTGGAACAGCTCCTTGCGCATACGCTCGTCACGCAGGGGGATGCCGCTGTTGATCGAATCCAGCTCGACTTCGACTTCGGCGCGACCATTGGGGTCGACTTTGCCGTGCAACACCAGAAAACGCTGCACTTCGGCAAGGCTGGCGTTTTTCGTGCTGACGAACGACAGCCGCGACGACTCGCCATCCAGGTACCAATTGGCCTGCGCTGGCAGCGCAGCGGCGGCCAAAAACAGGCTGGACAGGGTTGCAAACAGGGAACGGTTGAACATTAAAGACTCGTGGGGCCAATAAACCTGAGCCGAACATTAACCGCCCGTGGCGTTATTGCAAACTTTCAATCCCCACCAGTCCATTGACTGGAAAAGTTCCCGTGGGCGGGCTTGCTCGCGAAAGCGCCGGCACAGGCAACATTTGTGGTGACTGACACACAGCCTTCGCGAGCGAGCCCGCTCCCACCGGGGGACGAGCACATCAAGGATTGAGGCGGCAGCCTTGGCGTTCGCCCAACCACCGGGCACTGTTGCTGCGCCCCATGCCGCTGACGGTGATGGTCTTGCTGGCGGGCTCATCGGTGAAACGGCTGGTCGGCAGCCACTGTTTCACATAGCCCCGGCAGTATTCGGCCTCGTTGCTCATCACGTAGCGACACGAACAATATTCCTTGGCGGTGTAGGCACTGATGATGTCGGGAAAGGCCCACAGGTTTTCGCGTTCATATCCGACCCAGCCCAACAGCATGACCGACAGCACCAGCAAGAAGCGCTTCATGGCTGCACCGCCTCCAGCACGCGTTTGATCAATTCGTTGTGGCGATAGCGGCCGTCGCGATCATCGGCGTAGCGCACGATCACCAGGTTTTCGCTGGGGATGACGTACAAGGCCTGGCCCCAATGGCCGAGGGCGGCAAAGGTGTCGGGCGGTGCGTCGGGCCACGGCGATGGCGCGCCGTCCGCCGGGCGATTAAGCCACCAGTGGCCGCCGGGGACGGCTTCGTCCTGATGGGCCTTGTAGCCGGCGAAGGGTTTGAGGTTGAAGGCGAGCCAATCCCTGGGCAGCAATTGCCGATCAGCCCAGCGCCCGTCGCGGGCCATCAACAGACCGACCCGCGCCAGATCCCGTGCGGTCAGGTAGGCATAAGACGAGGCGACAAACGTACCGCTGGCATCGCGTTCCCACACGGCATGACGGATGCCCAACGGGTCGAACAGGGCCGTCCACGGATAGTCCGGATAACGCGGCGGACCGACAATGGTTTTCAGCGCGGCCGACAACAGATTGCTGTCGCCGCTGGAATAACGGAACGCCTGTCCCGGTGCCGCAAAGCGGTCATGATTCGCCGTGAACGCTGCCATGTCGCGATGACCACGGGTATAAAGCATCGCCACCACCGAGGATTTGAGCGGCGCGTATTCGTAGTCTTCCTGCCAGTCGAGGCCAGAGGCCCAGTGCAGCAGATCGGCCATTGTGATGGCGGGGTGTTTTTCCAGCGCCGGGTAAAACTTCACGGCGGGATCATCAAGCCTGAACAGGCCTTCGCCGTACGCCACACCCAGGACTGTGGCCATCAGACTTTTGCTGATCGACCAGGTCAGGTGCGGGGTGTCGGCAGTGGTCGGGCCGGCGTAGCGTTCGTAGACGATCTGGCCATCGCGGATGATCAGCAAGGCGTCGGTGCGGACACCTTGGCGAGTGGTGTCGTCGCGGGGCGGGAAAGCGTAGGCCTCCAGTTTCTCAACCGCAGGGCCAGTGAGCTGCGGGCCCGTCGGCCATTGCTCGCCGGGCCATTGCCCGGCCTGAACGGTGAAGCTGATCAGCAGCAGGAGCAGGCCTTTGAACATGGTGAGAGCTCTTGAAAATAACCTGCTGAGGGTAGTCGGGGTTTATGACAGATGTGTGGTGTTTTCAGGGCCTCTTCGCGAGCAAGTGTTCGAGTTCCTTCAGTTGAAATGCAATCAAACTGTGGCAGCGGGCGTGCTCGCGAAGAGGCCGGTCAGGCCTGCGCCAAAGCCTTGGCCAACCGCTTGGCCCTGGCCCCCGAAGCCAATTGCATCACGCCTTGATCACGCTGCCACATCGCCGCCCACTCGGAATGTCCCTCGCTCAACGCTAGATCGACTTCAGGCTTGAGCGCGTCAAACTGCGCAAACAACCCACCCAGCAACACATGCCCGGCCCGGGTATTGGGTGGCTGGCGACTCATTTCGGCACACCCGGCCAACAACGCCAGCAAGCGTAATTGCAGCGCTTGTGGCCAATCGCTGTCCTGCCCGACGCCATACAACCACGCGGTCATCGCACTCAACACATAGACATCTTCCAGGGTGCGGAACGGTTTGACGTAAGCATCCCAGCCATCCCCGGCGAGCAATTCGCACAGGGCGCCATCGAGGTGGAGCCGACCATGGCTGATGTCCGGCATCAACGGCAGCGCCGGCAGTTTTTCCACACGCACACCGGGTTCGCCGGGATACACCACCGTCAGGCTCAGGCGCGGCGTCTGGCCGGGTTCTTCACTGCGCGCGGCGATCAGCAGCCAGTCCGCCGCATCGCCAGCGGTGACGAAATCCTTGCGCCCGCTCAGATGCAAATCGGTCAGCCGCGTTTGCATATCCGCCGGGCGCAAACTGCGCTGTTCAGTCGCACACAACGCCCCAAGGCTCAGCGGTGCGCTGGGCCAAAGCATGCGCAACGCCGCTTGATAACCGACCAGAAACGCCAGCCCCGGCGTTGCCATCAACCGCCCTCCCGCCACCGCCAATTCGAACGGCGTGACGTTGCCCAGCGTGTGCAACAACGCCGCAAAACCTTCCGCCAGGTCAGCAACGACGGGCAATCGTTCACGGCTTTCAAGCAGATCGGGCCAAGGCATAAGAGGCTCCTCGTGGGTTGTCATATAAGCATCACCAAACGTTCATGGCGATGACACCGGGGCTACATAGCCTGACTTTGCACAACACGGCTGCATAAAGAAAGTCGATCGGCTGCAACCCACGACGGGTTAAAGGCCCGTACGGAGATTCACATGACTCAGATCGCCCGCATCAGCGACACCGGCAATGAACGCCGCCTGCAAGCCGAACGCCTGATCGGCGCCGAGGCCTTGCAGCAAGCCCAGGCCTTGCGCTTCAACGTCTTCAGCGGCGAGTTCAACGCCAAACTGAAAGGCGCTGAACGAGGTCTGGACATGGATGATTATGATGTTCACTGCAGCCACATCGGTGTGCGAGACCTGAACACCGGCCGCCTGGTGGCGACCACTCGTTTGCTCGACCACACCGCCGCCAGCAGCCTGGGCAAGTTCTACAGCGAAGAAGAATTCAGCCTGCATGGCCTGGCGCATTTGAAAGGCCCGATCCTGGAAATCGGCCGCACCTGCGTCGACCCGGCCTACCGCAACGGCGGCACCATCGCCGTGCTGTGGGGCGAACTGGCCGAAGTGCTCAATCAGGGCGGATACAGCTATTTGATGGGCTGCGCGAGCATCCCGATGCAGGACGGCGGCGTGCAGGCTCACGCGATCATGCAGCGTCTGCGTGAACGTTATCTGTGCACCGAACATTTGCGTGCCGAGCCGAAAAATCCGCTGCCGGCCCTGGATATTCCCTCCAACGTGATTGCTGAAATGCCGCCGCTGCTCAAGGCCTATATGCGCCTGGGCGCGAAAATCTGCGGCGAGCCGTGCTGGGACGAAGACTTCCAGGTCGCCGACGTGTTCATCCTGCTCAAGCGCGATGAACTCTGCCCGCGCTACGCCAAGCACTTCAAGGCAGCGGTGTAATGCGCCGTTTGCGGGTGTACGCGCGAGTCGCGCGAGTGCTGCTGGTGGTGACGCTGGGGTTGACCATGGCCAGTGTTTTCGGGATGTTTGAGCGCATTGGCCTGGCCCATTCGATGGAGCGCCGGCAGCGCTGGTCGCGCTTTTTCATGGCGCGCCTGAGCAACGCCCTGCCCTTTCGCGTGAGCGTTCACGGCGAGCTGCCGAAACAGCCGATGCTGTGGGTCAGCAACCACGTTTCATGGACGGATATTCCGCTGCTCGGCATGCTCACGCCGCTGTCGTTTCTGTCCAAGGCCGAAGTACGCACCTGGCCGGTCGCCGGTTGGCTCGCGGCGAAGGCCGGCAGCCTGTTCATCCGCCGGGGTTCGGGCGATAGCCAGTTGATCCGCAAGCAGATGACCCGTCACCTGCAAACCGACCATCCGCTGCTGATGTTCCCGGAAGGCACCACCACCGACGGCCGTTCGCTGCGCACCTTTCATGGTCGCCTGTTGTCGGCGGCGATTGATTCCGAGGTGATGCTGCAACCGGTAGCGATCCGTTATCTGCGTGACGGTGAAATCGACGCGTTGGCACCGTTCATTGGTGACGATGACCTGCTGTCGCACTTGATGCGTCTGTTCAGCAATGACTGCGGCGATGTCGAAGTGCATCTGCTCAAGCCGATTGCCTGTCAGGGGCGCGAGCGGGCGGCGCTGGCGTTCGAGGCACAGCAGGCGGTGCAGAAGGCGTTGTTTGGGGCGATCCCGGACACCCAACAGACCCCGATGCGCCCGGCAATCGCGGCCTGATACACAGGCTCCCACAGCGGCCGTGCCCCCTGTGGGAGCAAGCTCCCACATCAGGTTTTCAAGGGCTCGGCGTGTCGGGCGAAATCCTGAAGTTGTGGGTAGAACAACGCAAAATCCTCACTCAACGGCTCATACAAACGCCGCAATTCCTGCATCGCACCCGCCAGCTCTTGCGGCCGGGTCAAGCGTCGGGAGATCCCGCGCAACACCTGCTCCAGCACTTCAAACTCCTGATACGACCCCAGCCAGTCATTGGCAACCATGTGCGGCGCGATCTTCGCCAGACGCTCGGGCAGTTGTCGCTCAAGCGATAGCACCCGATAGACGTCCGTCGTGAACTGCTCCAGCGGCTGCTCGGCGTACAAACGCCAGTCTCGCGCCAGACAATGGTCGAAAAACACGTCGAGGACGATCCCGGCATAACGTCTTCGAGTAGCGCAAAACCGCCGCAACGCGACGTCCACCTGCGGATGGCGATCAGTGAAGACATCAATCCGCCGGTGCAACTGGATGGCCGCCTCGACCTCCGGCGCAAACTGCCCCTGCAGCCGGCCTTTGACGAAGTCGCCATACAAACTGCCGAGTAATTGGCCCGGGCGCTGGCCACCGAGGTGCAAATGTGCGAGATAGTTCATGGGCGCAGCTTAGCACTGCGCCTTCATCGTTACACTCAACGTATCGTTATAACCCGATATACCGATTTATACGGTCGTCAGATCAAAAACATATTGGTATATCGCGAAATACCGATTTAAAGTTCGCCTCATCGCGATATAGCGCTACAGACATCACGAGCCCAAGCCATGAACCTCGACCTCGACGAAATAATAAAAGCCCTGGCACACCCAGTACGACGAGACATCCTCATCTGGCTGAAAGACCCCAAAGTCCAGTTTCCGGAACAGATTCACAACCACGAGTACGGCATCTGTGCCGGGCAGATCGACCAGCGCTGCGGACTGTCGCAGTCGACGGTGTCCGCCCACCTCGCCACGCTGCAACGCGCCGGGCTGATCAGCAGCCAGAAGGCCGGTCAGTGGAACTTCTTCAAGCGCAACGAGGACGTGATTCAGGCGTTCCTCGACGCCATCGTCAAAGAGCTCAGCGCTCCCCCAAGGAATTGATGCACATGCCCCTCTCGCTACTTATTCTGGCCTTGAGCGCCTTCGCCATCGGCACCACCGAGTTCGTCATCATGGGCCTGCTGCCCGATGTGGCGGCCGACCTCGGTGTGTCGATCCCGGGCGCCGGCTGGCTGGTGACCGGTTACGCCTTGGGCGTGGCCATCGGTGCGCCGTTCATGGCACTGGCCACCGCCAAACTGCCGCGCAAGGCAGCATTGGTCGCATTGATGGGCATTTTCATTGTCGGCAACCTGCTCTGCGCCATTGCAGGTGATTACAACGTGCTGATGTTTGCCCGTGTCGTCACCGCGCTGTGCCACGGTGCATTCTTCGGTATCGGCTCGGTGGTGGCGGCCGGTCTGGTGGCACCGAACAAACGCGCTTCGGCAGTCGCGTTGATGTTCACCGGCCTGACCCTGGCCAACGTGCTGGGAGTGCCGTTGGGGACTGCGCTGGGTCAGGAAGCCGGCTGGCGTTCGACCTTCTGGGCAGTGACCGTCATCGGTGTGATTGCGCTGATCGGCCTGATCCGCTTCCTGCCGGCCAAGCGTGACGAAGAAAAACTCGACATGCGCGCCGAACTCGCCGCCCTCAAAGGCGCCGGCATCTGGCTGTCGCTGAGCATGACCGCGCTGTTCGCAGCCTCGATGTTCACCCTCTTCACCTACGTCGCCCCGCTGCTTGGCGATGTCACCGGTGTTTCGCCAAAAGGCGTGACCTGGACCCTGCTGTTGATCGGCCTCGGTTTGACGGTCGGCAACATCATCGGCGGCAAACTGGCAGACAAACGCCTGGGCGCCACCCTGATCGGCGTGTTCGTGGCGATGGCAGTGGTTTCCACTGTGCTGAGCTGGACCAGCGTCGCGCTGATCCCGACTGAAATCACCCTGTTCCTCTGGGCGACCGCTTCCTTCGCTGCCGTGCCGGCCCTGCAAATCAACGTGGTGACCTTCGGCAAGGCTGCACCGAATCTGGTGTCGACCCTGAATATCGGCGCCTTCAACGTCGGTAACGCCCTCGGCGCCTGGGTCGGCGGCAGCGTTATCGCCCACGGTTTCGGGCTGACCAGCGTGCCTCTGGCCGCAGCCGCCCTGGCAGTGCTCGCCCTGCTGGTGACCCTGATTACTTTCCGTCAGAACGGCAATGCCGGTCTGGCTCCTGCTACCCACTGATTAACCACTTCACTGACGAGGGTTGTACACATGGCAACTATTTTCGATCCGATCAAACTGGGCGACGTCGAGCTGTCCAATCGCATCATCATGGCCCCGCTGACCCGTTGCCGCGCCGACGAAGGCCGCGTGCCGAACGCGCTGATGGCCGAGTATTACGTGCAGCGCGCCTCTGCCGGCCTGATTCTGAGCGAAGCGACTTCGGTGACACCGATGGGCGTCGGTTACCCGGACACCCCAGGCATCTGGTCGAACGATCAAGTGCGCGGCTGGGCCAACGTGACCAAAGCCATTCACGGCGCTGGCGGCAAGATTTTCCTGCAACTGTGGCACGTCGGCCGGATTTCTCACCCCTCGTACCTCAACGGTGAGGCGCCGGTCGCACCGAGCGCCATCCAGCCCAAAGGTCACGTCAGCCTGGTGCGTCCACTGGCCGACTACCCAACCCCACGCGCACTGGAAACCGCTGAGATCGCCGACATCGTCGACGCCTACCGCACCGGTGCCGAGAACGCCAAAGCCGCCGGTTTCGACGGCGTGGAAATCCATGGTGCCAACGGTTACCTGCTCGACCAGTTCCTGCAAAGCAGCACCAACCAGCGCACCGACAACTACGGTGGTTCCCTGGAAAACCGTGCACGTCTGCTGCTGGAAGTGACTGACGCCGCCATCGAAGTCTGGGGCGCCGGGCGTGTTGGTGTGCACCTGGCACCGCGTGCGGACTCCCACGACATGGGCGACGACAATCTGGCTGAAACCTTCACTTACGTGGCTCGCGAGCTGGGCAAACGTGGCATCGCGTTTATCTGCTCGCGCGAGAAAGAAGGCGCCGACAGCCTCGGCCCGCAACTCAAGGAAGCTTTCGGCGGCCCGTACATCGTCAACGAACGTTTCACCAAGGACAGCGCCAATCAATGGCTGGCGGCCGGCAAGGCTGACGCCGTGGCGTTCGGCGTGCCCTTCATTGCCAACCCGGATCTGCCGGCACGCCTGAAGGCCGATGCGCCGCTGAACGAGCCGCGTCCTGAGCTGTTTTACGGCAAAGGCCCGGTTGGCTACATCGACTATCCGACGCTGTAACTCTTAATGCAGGAACGCAAAAGCCCCGACTCGCAAGAGCCGGGGCTTTTTCTTGGGGCCCGGTATTGGGGCCGCTAACATTCCTTCACACAGGCGACACAAATTCCCTACAAAATGCGTGGCTGGCTACCGATAAACTGCGAACCGCAAACGTATATAAAAACGGGCCAATTGACATAAGCTGTGCCCATTACGCGCTTGTTTTCATCGGCGCAAACTGGGGCTCAGGCGCAGCATGTCCAACCCTGTATCGACCCAGCGCTCGGCTTCGGCATGCAGTTCGAAGCTGTCCGGGGCCAACAGCCAGCCATACAGGAGGCCATCGATATAAGCATGAATGCTGATGGCCGCTCGGGCAGTGTCGAGATCTTCTGGCAACTGGCCGCGATTCACCGCATTACGCAGGGTCAGCCCGATACGCACATTGCAATCGAGACTGGCCGTCCGGCGCTGCTGGCGCAGATCGCACATTTCATCGGTGAATTCGCACTTATGAAACAGAATTTCGTTGATACGCCGGGTCTTCGGGTCCAGAGCAACTTGATGAAACAAATGAATCAGCAGCTTGCGCATGCAGCCCAGCGGGTCGAGTTCATCCTCGCTCTCACTGGCCTTGGCCAGTTCATCCAGCGGCTCGTGCAAGCTATCGAGCATGGCCTGGACCAGGTCGGCCTTGTTGCTGAAATGCCAATAAATGGCGCCGCGCGTGACGCCGGCCATGCTCGCGATATCCGCCAGCGTCGTACGAGCGACGCCCCTTTCATAGAACGCTTTCTCTGCCGCTTCCAGAATCTGGCTGCGGGTTTCTTGAGCTTCCTCTTTGGTACGACGGACCATGACAGTAAAACCTCAAACAGGATGTTTCAGGGATGGCTGAATATCCGCTGAATAACGAGGGGGCGATCTCTCGCGGATCGACTCCCCGGCCTACAATTTCGAACCTTGCGACGTATTTTGTAACAGGGTGGATACGACGCCAAGGTGTTTACAAACAACCATGAACGTAAGTATATTCATTAGCAAGCTACTTATCCACCCGGCAGTTTTTTTTACTTCCACACTTCTTGTGCGCTTTTCGCGCGCCTGACCCGAGGATTTTCATGCAATTCAAGCCAGCTGTTACCGCTCTGGTCACTGCCGTCGCCCTGGCATCGCTGCTCAGCGGATGTAAAAAGGAAGAAGCGGCCCCAGCCGCTCCGCCTCCTCAGGTCGGCGTCGTCACCCTGCAACCACAAGCCTTCACCCTCACGTCCGAACTGCCGGGCCGCACCAGTGCGTTCCGCATCGCTGAAGTTCGCCCTCAGGTCAACGGCATCATTCTCAAGCGACTGTTCAAGGAAGGCGGTGACGTTAAAGCCGGCCAGCAGCTGTACCAGATCGATCCGTCGGTCTATGAAGCCACCCTGAAAAGCGCCGAAGCCAACCTGCGTTCGACCAAGTCGATCTCCGACCGCTACAAGCAACTGGTCGATGAACAGGCCGTCAGCCGCCAGGAATACGACACCGCCGTGGCCAACCGCATGCAATCGGAAGCGTCGCTGCAAAGCGCGCAGATCAACGTGCGTTACACCAAGGTTTATGCGCCGATTTCCGGCCGTATCGGCCGCTCTTCGGTGACCGAAGGTGCGCTGGTCAGCAACGGCCAGACCGACGCCATGGCGACGATCCAGCAGCTCGACCCGATCTACGTCGATGTGACCCAGTCGTCAGTTGAATTGCTGGAACTGCGCCGCGAGCTGGAAAGCGGTCGTCTGCAAAAATCCGGCGACAACGCTGCAGCGGTCAAGCTGACCCTGGAAGACGGCAGCCAGTACAAGCTCGACGGTAAGCTGGAATTCTCCGAAGTATCGGTCGATCCGACTACCGGTTCGGTAACCCTGCGCGCGGTCTTCCCGAACCCCGACCACACCCTGCTGCCTGGCATGTTCGTCCGCGCCCAGTTGCAGGCAGGTGTCAACGCCGCCGCCATTCTGGCGCCGCAACAAGGCGTGACCCGCGACCTCAAAGGCACCCCGACCGCACTGGTCGTCGGCGCCGACAACAAGGTCGAACTGCGTCAGCTCAAGGCCAGCCGCACCGTCGGCAGCAAATGGCTGATCGAAGACGGCCTGAAGGCTGGCGATCGTCTGATCACCGAGGGGCTGCAATACGTGCGCCCTGGTGTTCAGGTCAATCCGACCGAAGCGACCAATGTTGACACCAAGAACCCGGCCCCCGCACAGGCAGCTGATAAAGCCGCCGGCGGCAAAGGGGAGTAACCCATGTCAAAATTCTTCATCGACCGTCCGATTTTCGCCTGGGTAATTGCCCTGGTGATCATGCTGGTCGGGGCACTATCGATCCTCAAGTTGCCGATCAACCAGTACCCGAGCATTGCGCCACCGGCCATTGCGATCTCCGTGACCTACCCGGGCGCTTCGGCGCAAACCGTGCAGGACACCGTGGTTCAGGTGATCGAACAACAACTCAACGGTATCGACAACCTGCGTTATGTGTCGTCGGAAAGTAACTCCGACGGCAGCATGACCATCACCGCGACCTTCGAGCAAGGCACCAACTCCGACACCGCGCAGGTGCAGGTTCAGAACAAACTGAACCTCGCGACTCCGCTGTTGCCGCAGGAAGTGCAGCAACAAGGTATCCGTGTGACCAAGGCAGTGAAAAACTTCCTCATGGTGATCGGCGTGGTGTCGAGCGACGGCAGCATGAACAAGGACGACCTGTCCAACTACATCGTGTCGAACATGCAGGACCCGATCTCGCGCACTGCCGGTGTCGGTGACTTCCAGGTCTTCGGTGCCCAGTACGCGATGCGCATCTGGCTCGACCCGGCCAAGTTGAACAAGTACAGCCTGACCCCGTCTGATGTCAGTGCCGCGATTTCGTCGCAGAACGTTCAGGTTTCCTCCGGTCAGCTCGGTGGTTTGCCGGCGCTGCCTGGCCAGCAACTGAACGCCACGATCATCGGCAAGACCCGTCTGCAAACGGCCGAGCAGTTCAAGGCTATTCTGCTGAAGGTCAATCAGGATGGTTCGCAAGTGCGTGTCGGCGACGTTGCTGACGTGCGCCTGGGCGGAGAGAACTCCAGCATTTCTGCCCAGTTCAACGGCAAACCGGCTTCCGGTCTGGCGGTGAAACTGGCCAACGGTGCCAACGCCCTCGATACAGCCAAAGCGCTGCGCAAAACGATTGACGATCTCAAGCCGTTCTTCCCGCAAGGCATGGAAGTGGTGTTCCCGTATGACACCACCCCGGTGGTGACCGAGTCGATCAAGGGTGTGGTTGAAACCCTGGTTGAAGCGATCGTACTGGTGTTCCTGGTGATGTTCCTGTTCCTGCAGAACTTCCGCGCCACCGTCATCACCACGATGACCGTGCCGGTGGTATTGCTCGGCACGTTCGGCATCCTCGCTGCCGCCGGTTTCAGCATCAACACGCTGACCATGTTCGGTATGGTGCTGGCCATCGGCTTGCTGGTGGACGACGCGATCGTCGTGGTGGAAAACGTCGAGCGCGTGATGGCCGAAGAAGGCTTGTCCCCGAAGGAAGCGACCAAAAAGTCCATGGGCCAGATCCAGGGCGCATTGGTCGGTATCGCCCTGGTTCTGTCGGCGGTACTGCTGCCGATGGCGTTCTTCAGCGGCTCCACGGGTGTGATCTACAAGCAGTTCTCGATCACCATCGTTTCGGCGATGGCCCTGTCGGTACTGGTTGCGCTGATTTTCACCCCGGCGCTGTGCGCCACCATGCTCAAACCGATTGCGAAAGGTGAACACGACACACCGAAAAAAGGTTTCTTCGGCTGGTTCAACCGCAACTTCGACCGTGGTGTCAGAAGTTATGAGCGCGGTGTCGGCAACATGCTGCAGCGCAAAGCCCCGTATCTGTTGGCCTATTTGCTGATTGTTGTCGGCATGATCTGGCTGTTCACTCGCATTCCAACCGCGTTCCTGCCGGAAGAAGACCAAGGCGTATTGTTCGCGCAGGTGCAAACCCCGGCCGGTTCCAGTGCCGAACGCACCCAAGTCGTCGTCGACGAGATGCGTTCCTACCTGCTGGATAAAGAGGCAGGCGCAGTGGCGTCGGTGTTCACCGTGAACGGTTTCAACTTCGCCGGTCGCGGTCAGAGTTCGGGTCTGGCGTTCATCATGCTCAAGCCGTGGCACGAACGTGACGCCAGCAACAGCGTGTTCGCGCTTGCACAGCGTGCCCAACAACACTTCTTCAGTTTCCGCGATGCGATGGTGTTTGCCTTCGCCCCGCCAGCGGTACTGGAATTGGGTAACGCCACCGGTTTCGACGTGTTCCTGCAGGACCGCGCCGGTATCGGTCACGAAAAACTGATGCAAGCACGTAACCAGTTCCTCGGTCTCGCGGCGCAGAGCAAGGTGCTCTACCAAGTACGTCCGAACGGCCTGAACGACGAACCGCAATACCATCTGGAAATCGATGACGAGAAAGCCCGAGCCCTTGGCTTGAGCCTTTCCGACATCAACAGCACGCTGTCGATTTCCTTCGGTAGTAGCTACGTCAACGACTTCATCGACCGTGGTCGGGTCAAGAAGGTTTACGTGCAAGGTCAGGCTGGCGCTCGCATGAGCCCTGAAGACTTGAACAAGTGGTACGTACGCAACAGTGCCGGGACCATGGTGCCGTTCTCCGCCTTCGCCAAAGGCGAGTGGATCTATGGCTCGCCGAAACTGGCCCGTTACAACGGCGTAGAAGCGATGGAAGTGCTCGGCTCTCCGGCGCCGGGTTACTCCACCGGTGAAGCGATGGCCGAAGTCGAAGCGATTGCCAAGAAGCTGCCGGCCGGCGTCGGTATCTCCTGGACCGGTCTGTCCTACGAGGAACGTCTGTCGGGCTCGCAAGCGCCAGCGCTGTACGCCCTGTCGCTGCTGATGGTGTTCCTGTGTCTGGCGGCGCTGTATGAAAGCTGGTCGATTCCGATCGCGGTCATGCTCGTGGTGCCACTGGGGATCATCGGTGCACTGTTGGCCACCAGCCTGCGCGGTCTGTCCAACGACGTGTACTTCCAGGTGGGCCTGTTGACGACTATCGGTCTGGCGGCTAAAAACGCCATTCTGATCGTCGAATTCGCCAAGGAACTGCATGAGCAAGGGCGCAGTCTGCGCGATGCGGCGATTGAAGCGTGCCGCATGCGTCTGCGACCGATCATCATGACCTCGCTGGCCTTCGTACTCGGTGTTGTACCGTTGGCGATCTCCACCGGCGCAGGTTCAGGCAGTCAACATGCGATCGGTACTGGCGTAATCGGCGGTATGCTCACGGCCACGATCCTGGCGATCTTCTGGGTCCCACTGTTCTTCGTCACCGTGTCGTCCATTGGCCAGCGCAAAAACGCCGGCAAGGATGACGCCAAAGAAACTCCTAAAGAGGCTGGCCAATGAGCAAGTCGCTACTCTCCCTCGCAGTCGCCGCCTTCGTGCTGAGCGGTTGCTCGCTGATACCTGATTATCAGCAGCCTGAGGCTCCGGTCGCAGGCCAGTACCCACAGGGCCCGGCGTATTCGCCGGCCCAGGCACCGGCGCAAGCTGCTGCCGAGCAGGGCTGGAAGCAGTTTTTCCATGACCCGGCCCTGCAACAGCTGATCCAGGTCTCGCTGGAAAACAACCGCGACCTGCGTGTTGCGGCACTGAACATCGACGCTTATGCGGCCCAGTACCGCATCCAGCGCGCCGACCTGTTCCCGGCGGTTTCGGCCAATGGCAGCGGCAGTCGTCAGCGTCTGCCGGCGCGTGCGTCGCAGACCGGCGAGTCGATGATCAGCAGCTCCTACTCCGCCACGGTCGGCGTCAGTGCCTACGAACTCGACCTGTTCGGTCGGGTTCGCAGCCTGAGCGAACAAGCGCTGCAACAATACTTCGCCACCGAAGAAGCGCGCCGCAGCACCCAGATCAGCCTGGTTGCCAGCGTCGCCAATGCGTATATGACCTGGCAGGCCGACAAAGAACTGCTCAAGCTGACGCAAGACACCCTCGGTGCCTTCGAAGAAAGCTTTAAGCTGACCAGCCGCAGCAATGAAGTCGGTGTCGCTTCGGCACTGGATCTGGCTCAGTCGCGTACCTCGGTGGAAAACGCCCGTGCCCAATTGGCGCGTTATACCCGTCAGGTCGCGCAGGATGAAAACAGCCTGACCCTGCTGCTCGGCACCGGTATCCCGGCCAATCTGCAAGCGGCCAAACCGCTGGCCGACGACCTGCTCAGCGACGTACCGCCCGGTCTGCCCTCGGATCTGCTGCAACGTCGTCCGGACATCATGCAAGCCGAGTACAACCTGAAGGCCGCCAACGCCAACATCGGCGCAGCGCGGGCAGCGTTCTTCCCGAGCATCAGCCTGACCGCCAACGCGGGCAGCCTGAGCCCGGATCTGTCCGGCCTGTTCAAGGGCGGTTCGGGTACGTGGCTGTTCCAGCCGCAGATCAACCTGCCGATCTTCAACGCCGGCAGCCTGCGCGCCAGCCTCGACTACGCCAAGATCCAGAAGGACATCGGCGTGGCGAACTACGAGAAGGCGATTCAAACCGGCTTCCAGGAAGTCGCCGACGGCCTGGCCGCCCGCCAGACCTACACCGATCAGTTGCAAGCGCAGCGTGACTTTGTACAGGCCAACCAGGATTACTACCGCCTGGCCGAACGTCGTTATCGCATCGGCGTCGACAGCAACCTGACCTTCCTCGATGCCCAGCGTCAGTTGTTCAGCGCGCAACAGTCGCTGATCACCGACCGCCTCGCGCAGCTGACCAGTGCGGTCAACCTGTACAAGGCCCTGGGCGGTGGCTGGAATGCGCAAACCGCGCAGAACGAACCGCTGAAAGAAGAAGCACCGAAGATGAAGCTGTTCTGATCATCCGGTGAATACAAGAGCCCGCCATTTGGCGGGCTTTTTGTTGCCGGCAGGAAAGTCGTGGAGCCGGCACAACCACCACAAAGCCGCAATTAATCTTGCGTTCGATAATCGCCCAAAACCCGCTTTCCCCAATTGAAACCCCACTGCCGCGCCCCGCACCATTCGCTCCACAAAACCAATAACAACAGGTTCGACAACATGCCCCCGCGCCCTGCCCTGTCTGGCTGATTGCCTTCGCTTGATCTCCCCATTGCATTCCATGTCTGCCCCCTGAAAGCGGCGGCAGCGCACCCGCTCGACTATAAAAACCAGAGAGACCCAATCCATGACAGCCTCCCCTGCGCCTTACGTATTCCCCGGTTTGATCGCCCTGGCCCTGGCCGGCGCCGCACTGCCCGCCACGGCTGAAGAAGCCGGATTTGTTGAAGGCGCGAAGGTCAACCTGAACCTGCGCAACTTCTACATCAACCGTAACTTCACCAACCCGACCAAGGCTCAGGGCAAGGCTGAAGAGTGGACACAAAGCTTCATCCTCGACGCCAGGTCCGGCTTCACTCAAGGCACCGTCGGTTTCGGCATGGACGTGCTGGGCCTGTATTCGGTGAAGCTCGATGGCGGTAAAGGCACGGGGGGTACGCAGTTATTGCCGCTGGATCATGACGGCCGCCCGGCGGACAACTTCGGGCGCACCAGCGTGGCGTTCAAAGCGAAGTTTTCCCAGACAGAAGTGAAAGTCGGCGAGTGGATGCCGGTGCTGCCCATCCTGCGTTCGGACGACGGTCGCTCGCTGCCGCAAACCTTTCGAGGTGGCCAGATCACCTCGAAGGAAATCGATGGCCTGACACTCTACGGCGGCCAGTTCCGCGCCAACAGCCCGCGCGACGACAGCAGCATGAACGACATGTCGATGTCCGGCAAAGCGGCGTTCACCTCCGATCGCTTCAACTTTCAGGGCGGCGAATATGTGTTCAATGAAAAACGCACACAGATCGGTGTGTGGAATGCCGAACTCAAGGACATCTACAGCCAGCAATACATCAACCTGATCCACAGCCAGCCGCTGGGCGACTGGACCCTGGGCGCCAACCTCGGTTTTTTCTACGGCAAGGACGACGGCAGCGCCCGCGCTGGCGATCTGGACAACAAGACCTGGTCGGGTCTGTTCTCAGCCAAATACGGCGGCAACACCTTCTATATCGGCCTGCAAAAACTCACCGGCGACAGCGCGTGGATGCGGGTCAACGGCACCAGCGGCGGCACCTTGGCCAACGACAGCTACAACGCCAGTTATGACAATGCCCAGGAACGCTCCTGGCAACTGCGCCACGACTACAATTTCGCGGCCCTCGGCGTGCCGGGCCTGACCCTGATGAACCGCTACATCAGCGGCGACAATGTGCATACCGCATCCACCACCGATGGCAAGGAATGGGGACGCGAATCGGAACTGGGTTACACCGTACAAAGCGGCACGCTCAAGGATTTGAACGTCAAGTGGCGCAACTCGACCATCCGCCGCGACTTCAGCAACAACGAGTTCGACGAGAACCGTTTGATCGTCAGCTATCCGATCAGCTTGCTGTAACCGCACGCCTGCTCCCCCGGTTGATCGTTTTTAAACTGGGGGAGCAGGCTGGATTACTCTCGGGACTCAACGCCCAGTTCATCCCAAACCGATTCGGCCAGATGAAAAGTGGCATTCGCCGCCGGAATCCCGCAATAAATCGCGCTCTGCATGATCACTTCCTTGATCTCGCCACGGCTCACGCCGTTATTGGCTGCGGCCCGAAGGTGCAGTTTGAGCTCACCTTCGCGGTTCATGCCGATCAGCATGGCGATGGTGACCAGGCTGCGGGTATGGCGAGGCAACCCCGGACGCGTCCAGATATCACCCCAGGCGTGGCGAGTGATCATCTCCTGGAACTCCGAGTTGAACTCGGTCAGCGCGGTCAGGCTGCGATCAACGTGAGCATCGCCCAGCACCGCACGGCGCACTTGCATGCCTTCGTCGTAACGTTGTTTCTCGTCCACAAAAACGTCCTCAGTCAGCCTGAAAAAACGCCAACACGCGATCACTGAAATCCGCACCGGCCTGTACGTTGGACAAATGCGCCGCGTAGAACTCGGCGTACTCGGCCCCGTGTACGTGTTCCTGAATGAAACGCCCGCCAGACGGCGGCGTGACCGCATCTTCAGTGCCGGCGATCACCAGCAACGGCACAATGATCGAGGCCAGTTGCTCTCGAAAATCGGCATCACGCACCGCCGCGCAATTGGCCGCATAACCTTCAGGCGACGTCGCCGCGAGCATGTCAGTGATCTTCTTCGCCGCAACCGGATTGGCAGCGGAAAAATCAGGCGTGAACCAACGGGCAATCGACGCATCACGCAGTGCAATCATCGCTGCCGGGCCGTCACGCAGCACGGTCTCGATGCGTGGATTCCACACCGATGGATCGCCGATCTTCGCCGCGGTGTTGCACACAATCAGTTTGTGCAGACGATGACCGGCATTGATCCCCAGCCACTGACCGATCAGCCCGCCCATCGACAGTCCGCAGAAATGCGCGCGCTCAATGTGCAGCGCATCCAGCAGCGCCAGCACGTCGCGGCCCAATTGCTCGATGCTGTACGGCCCCGGCGTCACCAGCGATTGGCCGTGGCCACGGGTGTCGAACCGCAACACACGAAAATGCTCGGTGAACGCCGGCATTTGCGCATCCCACATGTGCAGGTCGGTACCCAGGGAGTTGGACAGCACCAGCACCGGCGCATCGACCGGGCCTTCAATGGTGTAGTGCAGTTCGCCATCGGCGAGTTGAACGAAAGCCACAGCCGTCTCCTTCAGACAGTCAAAGCGTTGTGTTCGGCCACCGCCCGTTCGACCCAGACGTGTGCCTGTCCGAGGTAGTGGGCGGGGTTGAGTAAGTGATCCAGTTCAGCATTGCTCAGTTGGGCGGTGATTTCTGGCTCGTCACCGAGCACGGCACGCAGATGCCGTTGCTCGGCCACCGCACGTTTGCAGCATCGTTCGAGCAAGTGATGCGCGGTGTCGCGACCGACCCGTTGCGCGAGGACGATACTGACCGCTTCGGCCAGCACCAGCCCTTGAGTCAATTCGAGGTTACGGGCCATACGGGCAGCGTCCACTTCCAGGCCGTCAGCGAGCAATCGCGCCTGTTGCAGTGATCCCGAAACGAGGCAGCAAATCTCGGGCAGGGTTTCCCATTCGGCATGCCACAGACCGAGGCTACGCTCGTGTTCCTGAGGCATGGCACTGAACAATGTCGAGACCAGGCCCGGCACCCGCGTCGCCGCGCCGATCAGCACCGCAGCCCCAACCGGGTTGCGCTTGTGCGGCATGGTCGAAGAACCGCCCTTCCCCGGCGCCGAGGGTTCGAAAACTTCCGCCACTTCGGTCTGCATCAACAGGCTGATGTCGCGCCCGAGCTTACCGAGGCTGCCGGCGATCAATCCCAGTGCCGCGCCAAACTCGACCACGCGATCGCGCTGGGTGTGCCACGGTTGTTCCGGCATGGTCAGTTGCAGCTCCTGGGCCAAGGCTTGGGCAATCGGCAAGGCCTGTTCACCGAGCGCCGCGAGTGTCCCCGACGCGCCGCCGAATTGCAGCACCAGCAAACGTGGCTTGAGTTCGCGCAGACGTTGACGACTGCGCGTGACGGCGCCCAGCCATCCAGCGATCTTCATGCCGAGGGTCACCGGTGTCGCGTGCTGCAACCAGGTGCGCCCGGCCAGCGGTGTTGCGGCGTGGCGTTGTGCCTGGTCCGCCAACGAGCTCGCCAGTTGTGCCAGATCACGTTCGATCAACGCCAACGCCTGACGCAATTGCAGTACCAACCCGCAATCCATTACGTCCTGACTGGTGGCGCCCAAATGCACATAACGCTCGGCCTCGGCATCCGTTGCGGCGATCTGCTTGCCCAACGCCTTGACCAATGGAATCGCCGAATTGCCCGCCGTGGCAATCGCCTCGCCCAACGCGGCGAAGTCATAGAGCCCGGCGTTGCAGGCGTTTTCAATGGGTGAAACAGCGCTCGTCGGAATCAACCCCACACGCGCTTCGGCCCGGACCAGCGCCGCTTCGAAGTCGAGCATCGCCTGCACCCGGCCCTGATCGCAGAACACGTCGCGCATATCGCGGGCAGTGAAATAGGCATCGAACAATTGATTGCCCGGTCGCTGAGTCATAGAAGTCCTTGCTGGCGCGGGCCACATTGGCCCGCGCGTTTCGGGTTAGAGGTCGTGGTGCAAATATTTAGCCTGTTTCGGCAAGCGCAGGCTGAACAGGAAGGCCACCGCCATCATCAGCGTAACGTACCAGTAGAAGGCGTTTTCCATGCCGCCGGCTTTCAGGCTCAAAGCGACGAATTCCGCCGAACCGCCGAAGATCGCGTTCGCCACCGCATACGCCAGGCCAACGCCAAGGGCGCGCACCTCGGGCGGGAACATTTCGGCTTTCACCAGACCGCTGATCGAGGTGTAGAAACTCACGACGGCCAGTGCCAGCGTGATCAGCACAAAGGCCAGGAACGGGCTGCTGACGCTTTTGAGCGTCAGCAGAATCGGCACGGTCAACAGCGTGCCGAGCGCGCCGAACCAGAGCATCGAATGACGTCGGCCAATCTTGTCGGCGAGCATGCCGAACAGCGGCTGCATGCACATATACAGGAACAGTGCGCCGGTCATGATGTAGCTGGCGGTCTTGGCGTGCATGCCAGCAGTGTTCACCAGGTACTTCTGCATGTAAGTGGTGAACGTGTAGAAAATCAGCGAACCACCCGCGGTGTAACCCAGCACAGTAATGAACGCCGCTTTGTGGTCACGGAACAACGCGGTGATGCTGCCGGCGTCCTTGTTTTCACGCATTTGCTTGCTGCTGGTTTCTTTCAGCGAACGTCGCAGCAGCAAGGAAATCACCGCCGCCGCCGCGCCGACCACAAACGGAATCCGCCAGCCATAAGCACGCAGGTCTTCTTCCGTCAGGAACTGTTGCAGGATCACCACCAGCGACACCGCCAGCAATTGCCCGCCAATCAACGTCACATACTGGAACGAGGCGAAAAACCCGCGCTGCCCCTTGAGCGCCACTTCGCTCATGTACGTCGCCGTGGTGCCGTACTCGCCGCCCACCGACAGCCCTTGCAGCAACCGCGCGAACAACAGCAGCAACGGCGCCCATACGCCGATGGTGTTATAGGTCGGCAGACAGGCGATGAGCAACGAGCCGAAGCACATCATCAGTACCGAGATCATCATCGAGGCCTTGCGGCCCTTCTTGTCCGCCAGACGACCGAAGATCCAGCCACCAATCGGTCGCATCAGGAACCCGGCGGCGAACACGCCCGCAGTGTTGACCAACTGCACCGTGGGGTTGTCGGAGGGGAAAAACGCCGGGGCGAAATAGATCGCGCAAAAGGCGTAGACGTAGAAGTCGAACCATTCGACAAGGTTGCCGGACGAGGCACCGACGATGGCGAAGATACGCTTGCTGCGCTCTTCGCCAGTGTAATGGGAAGTGATGGTTGTCATTGTTTTTCATTCAATAGGGACAGTGAGAGTCTAGACATACTTTGCAACACTCCCGTTCCACAGAGATATCCGTCCCCCGCAGAGCGCGGGGACGATCAGCGGGGAGGCGTTCTTCAATAATCGAAGAACACCGTTTCGGCGTCAGTGCCTTGCAGAACCACATTCCACTGATAGACACCCGCCGCATCCGGCTTGGCCAGCAATGTCCCACGGCGCTCGGCCGGTACGCATTCGAGCAGTGGATCATTCACGTTCGCCGGGTCGCCCTCGAAGTAAATCCGCGTCAGCAAGTGCTTGACCAACCCGCGAGCAAACACCAACACCACCAGATGCGGCGCCTGGGTCGAGCCCTTCAAACCCTCGACCGTGCCCGGTTTGATCGTGGTGAAACGAAAGCGTCCTTCGGCATCCACCGGTACGCGGCCGAAACCTTCGAAGTGCGGGTCCAGCGGTTTGTCCTGTTCGTCTTCCGGATGGTCGTATTTGCCGGCCGCATTGGCTTGCCAGACTTCGAGCATGGCGTCGTTGACGATGTCGCCGTTGCCATCGACGACTTGCCCGGTGATCGCCACGCGCTCGCCGAGGGTTTGTTCGACGGCCAGGTTCTCGCGGTTCAGCCAGGTCAGGCCGATGTGGTAATACGGCCCGACGGTGTGGGACGTGGTTGCAGTCAGGGTCATCTTATTTCTCCATCGGCGTGGCTTCACGGCCGCGCAGCACGATGTCCCAGCGGTAACCGAGAGCATAGGAAGGAATGGTTTTTTCCAGATCGAAAGCAGCGATCAGACGCTCCTTGGCCGACGTGTCCGGTACACAGTTGTAGATCGGGTCGTAGGCCAGCAGCGGATCGCCGGGGAAATACATCTGCGTCACCAGCCGGGTGAGGATGCTCGGCCCGAACAGCGAAAAGTGGATGTGCGCCGGGCGCCAGGCATTGTGGTGGTTGCCCCACGGATAGGCGCCGGGCTTGATGGTCTGGAACTGGTACCAGCCGTCGGCGTCGGTCACGGTGCGGCCGGTGCCGGTGAAATTCGGGTCCAGCGGTGCGTCGTGCAGGTCGCGCGGGTGGTTGTAGCGACCGGCGGCGTTGGCCTGCCAGATCTCCACCAGAATCCCCGGCACCGGCAGACCGTTTTCGTCCAGGACCCGGCCGTGGATGATGATGCGCTCGCCCTGCGGTTCGCCGCTGTGCTGAGCCGTCAGATCGTTGTCGGTTTCAGCCACACGCTCGGCACCGATGGTCGGCCCGGTGATCTCCGACAACGAATGTGGCAGATACACCAAAGGCTTCGACGGCGAGCGCAAATTGGTGGATTGGTAGGTCGGGTGCAGGTACTCAGGCTGGGTGCCTTCCTGCGGGCGACGGTAACCAGGCTTGTCAGTCATTTCGCTTTCCTCAGTTCTTTTTCTTGCCGCTGCGCGTCAGACGCGCTCGATGGCCAGGGCCAGGCCTTGGCCGACACCGACGCACATGGTCGCCAGACCTTTCTTGCCACCGGTCTTTTCCAAGTGATGCAACGCAGTCAGCACCAGCCGCGCACCGCTCATGCCCAACGGGTGCCCCAGGGCAATCGCGCCACCGTTGGGGTTGACCTTTGCGGCGTCATCCGCCAGCCCCAGTTCACGCAGCACCGCCAAGCCTTGGCTGGCGAACGCTTCGTTGAGCTCAATCACGTCGAAATCGCTGACCGCCACGCCGAGCCGTTCGATCAGTTTACGAACCGCTGGCACCGGGCCGATGCCCATCACCCGAGGGGCAACGCCGGCACTGGCCATGCCCAGCACTTTGGCGCGGGCAGTCAGGCCATGTTTTTTCACGGCGTGAGCCGAGGCCAGAATCAACGCCGCGGCGCCGTCGTTAACGCCCGAGGCATTGCCGGCGGTGACGGTTTTGTCCACGCCGTTGACCGGTTTGAGTTTGGCCAACGCTTCAAGTGTCGTGTCCGCACGCGGGTGTTCATCCTGACTGACCACGGTTTCGCCCTTCTTGTGGGCGATCCGCACTTCGACGATCTCTTCAGCGAAGTAGCCGGCGGCCTGCGCGGCGGCAGTCCGTTGCTGGCTGCGCAGGGCGAAAGCGTCCTGATCCGCACGCGACACTTTATAGTCGTCGGCAACGTTATCAGCGGTCTGCGGCATCGCATCGACGCCGTACTGAGCTTTCATCAAAGGGTTGATGAAACGCCAGCCAATCGTGGTGTCTTCCAGTTTCATGTTGCGTGAGAACGCCGCGTCAGCCTTGCCCATCACGAACGGCGCGCGGGACATCGACTCGACGCCGCCGGCAATCGCCAACTCCATCTCACCGCTGGCGATGGCGCGGAACGCCGTACCAATCGCATCCATGCCCGAAGCGCAGAGACGATTGAGCGTTACGCCCGGAACGGTTTCCGGCAAGCCAGCCAGCAGCAGCGCCATACGTGCGACGTTACGGTTGTCTTCGCCGGCCTGGTTGGCGCAGCCGAGGAATACCTCGTCGATCGCGCTCCAGTCCACAGACGGATTGCGCTCCATCAGAGCCTTGATCGGCACGGCGGCGAGATCATCGGCACGCACGGCAGACAAACCACCGCCGAAACGGCCGATGGGCGTACGAATCGCATCGCAGATATACACATCACGCATCATGCTTCTCCCGGTGCCTGGCCATGGGCGGCGGCGGTGCGCGCTTCGAGATCACGCAGCGCGGTCAGTTCGACGTCAGTCGGTGCCGCAGTCGTTTCAACGTCGTCGGCAAACCGGATCGCCCAACCGGTGGCGGCAACCACTTGCTCGCGGGTGACGCCCGGATGCAGCGCGGTGACCACGAACTCGTGAGTCCCCGCTTCCGGCTCCATGATGCACAGGTCGGTAATGATGCCCACCGGCCCGGCCCCCGGCAGGCCCAGACGCTTGCGTGAATCGCCACCCTCGCCATGACCGACTGAGGTGATGAAGTCGAGCTTGTCGACAAACGAACGCGCCGACTGTTTAAGGATGATCAACACACTCTTCGCCGAACCGGCAATTTCCGGCGCGCCACCGGCACCCGGCAAGCGCACTTTCGGCGCGTGATAATCGCCAACCACGGTGGTGTTGATGTTGCCGAAACGGTCCACTTGCGCCGCGCCGAGAAAACCGACGTCGATGCGCCCGCCCTGCAACCAATAGCGAAAAATCTCACCGGTCGGTACGACGGTGTCAGCGGTTTCCGCCAACTCACCGTCACCGATGGACAGCGGCAACACACTGGGCTTGGCGCCAATCGGGCCCGATTCGTAAATCAGCACCACGTCCGGCGATGACGTCAGGCGCGCCAGGTTTGCCGCTTTCGACGGCAGGCCGATGCCGACGAAGCACACCGAACCGTTCTTCAAGCGACGGGCCGCCGCGACGGTCATCATTTCGTTGGTGGAGTACGTCATTATTTGGCCTCCGAAGCAGCGGCCAACTTGGCCTGGAACTCGCTGAAGTCAGCGCAGCCATGGATGTATTCGTTGATCCATGCGGTAAACGTCCCACGGTCACGGGCGATCGGATCCCACGCCTGATAGAAACGATTGTCGCGTTCGGTGTAACCGTGGGCGTAGGACGGATGCGCACCGCCCGGTACGTGGCAAACCGCGCTCAGGGCCCAGGTCGGCAGGACACAGGCGTTCATCGGAGCCTTGAGGTCGTCGACGATTTCTTCCACGGTGACGATGCAGCGTTTGGCTGCCAGTGCCGCTTCTTTCTGCACACCGAGAATGCCCCACAACAGAACGTTGCCTTGGCGATCGGCTTTCTGCGCGTGGATCACGGTCACGTCCGGCCGTACCGAAGGCACGGCTGCCAGCACCTCACCGGTAAACGGGCAAGTGACGGACTTGATCAGTGGATTGACCTTCGGCAGGTCGGAACCGGCGTAAGCCCGCAGCACCGCGAACGGCAGGCCAGAGGCGCCAGCCACGTAAGCATTGGCCAGGTCGGCATGGCTGTGTTCTTCGATTTCCAGTGGGTGCGGCCACTGTTTCTCGACCGCGTCACGCAGACGGTGCAGCGAACCCACACCGGGATTACCGCCCCAGGAGAAAATCAGCTTGCGTGCACAACCGGCGCCGATCAGTTGGTCGTAGATCAGGTCAGGCGTCATCCGCACCAGCGTCAGATCTTTCTTGCCCTGACGAATGATTTCATGACCCGCTGCCGTAGGGATCAAGTGGGTGAAGCCTTCGAGCGCGACCGTGTCGCCGTCGTTGACGAATTGCTTCACCGCGTCGTGCAGCGAAAGGATCTCAGCCATGGAGCGGGCTCCCGTTTTTGTAATGAATCGCCAGTGATAAAAAGGCGCGAGGTTCAGCGCCGGAGTCACTGCAGATTAAGCCTGGGAAAATCGCCAAACAATCCGATAATCGACTGAGTGTTCGTTTATCGAACAGATTGTTATCACCCTAACAATCGGCCGCAAAAGCTTCGCCGAAACGCCGCTCGGAGCAAGCCCGCTCCCACAGGTTGAAATGCATTCCAATGTGGGAACGGGCTTGCTCGCGAAGAGGCCAGAACATCCAACAAATATTCTTACCCTTTAAACTCACGTCGCATCCGCGTGACTGACCATCCCTTTGATCAGCACTGCCGCCGTCGCCAACGCCGCCGGAATCACCAACGCCGTCAAAACCTGCTCAAAGTTCCAGCCCAGGCCCAACAGCGTCGCGCCCATCCAGGCCCCGAGAATCGCGCCAAAACGACCAATCCCCAGCATCCACGACACCCCGGTCGCCCGCCCTTGCGTCGGATAAAACCGCGCCGCCAGCGAAGGCATCGCCGATTGCGCACCGTTCACGCACATCCCCGCCACCAGCACCAGCGTCGCCAGCAATGTGATGTTGCCCAGGCTCTGCCCTACCGCGTAGGCAAACACGCCGGCCAACAGGTAGAACGTGCCGATGACCTTGTGCGGATTGAACCGATCCATCGCCCATCCCACAGCGACCGCGCTCAACACGCCGCCGAACTGGAACAACGCGCCAATGAACGCTGCCTGCTCCATGCTCGCGCCACTGTCACGCATTAGCGTCGGCAACCAACTGGTCAGCAGGTAAACGATGACCAGGCCCATGAAGTAGGTCAGCCACAGCAGCAGCGTGCCTGCGCTGTAGGTGCCAGAGAAAATCACCGCGAACACGTTGCGGGCCTTGACGGTTTTCTGTTCCGGCACGCTGAAGCTTGAGGCCTGGGCGACGACGACAGGATCAATCGGTGCCAAGGTCTTGCGCACCTTGTCGGTGCCACGGTTACGCACCACCAGATAGCGCGCCGACTCCGGCAGCCAGAACAGCAATACGACAGCGAGGATCAGCGGCAGAATCCCGCCGATCAGCAACAGGCTGTGCCAGCCGAACGCTGGAATCAGTTTTGCCGAAATGAATCCACCGCCAGCCATACCCAGGTTGAAGCCGCAGAACATGCTGGTCACCAGCAGCGACTTCTTGCGCTCCGGGGTGTATTCCGAGAGCAGCGTGGTGGCGTTGGGCATCCCGGCGCCAAGACCCAGACCGGTCAAGAAGCGCAGCACCAGCAGTTGATCGAGATTACTGCTGTACGCCGACGCGAGGCTGAATGCACCGAACAGCAGGACCGCGCCCACCAGTACGACTTTTCGCCCAAAACGGTCAGCCAGCGGGCCGGAACCGAGGGCGCCAAACACCATGCCGATCAACGCAGCGCTCATCACCGGGCCGAGGCTGGCGCGATCGATGCCCCAGTCCTGGGACAACGCCGGGGCAATGAAGCCCATCGCGGCGGTGTCGAGACCATCGAGGAACACAATCAGAAAACACAGGATCACCACCCGCCATTGATAGCGCGAGATCGGTTGGGCATTGATGAAGGTCTGCACGTCGAGGCATTGACCTACAGCGGACTGAGGCTGGTTCATTATTTTTATTCCACGCAAAAAACGCAGTCGAACGGCGGCCGGCCACAGAGCGGCACGGTCACAAGAATAGAAGGTGTGAATCAGGCGTTGCGGTGAACCCGGCAATACGGGCTGAAGCTGTGACAGTCGGGGAACGTGCACATGGAGAGTTGCCTCTTGTCATTATTATGGGAGTCGGCAGTCCGGCGAGGCCATTGACGTCAGCGCCGGATGACGCTGCCGCGACATTAATGATCCGAGGGTTTTAGCGTCAATTCGATAAACGCAACACTGTGCGTTTATCGAACAGCTTCATCAGGCGAACAACTGCGCACTGAGGTCGCGACTGGCACTGAGCAGGCCTGGCAGGAAGCGCTGTTCCAGCTCGCTGCGGCTGACGCGGCCGGCGTGGGTACTGACGTTGAGCGCCGCCACCACTTGGCCTGATGCGTCGTAGACCGGCACCGCAATCGAACGCAGCCCTTGCTCCAGTTCCTGGTCGACGATGCACCAGCCCTGCTGCCGCACTTCTTGCAGGCATTCGAGCAACGCCTGGGGCGTGTGAATCGTGCGGCTGGTCTTGGCCACCAGTTCGGCGTGGTCCAGGTATTCACCCAAGGTCGTGTCGTCCAGCGCGGCCAGCAGAATGCGGCCCATTGAAGTGCAATAGGCCGGCAGGCGCCCGCCCACTGACAAATCCACCGAAATCAGCCGTTGAGTCGTCGCCGAACGGGCGATGTAGAGAATGTCGTCGCCCTCCAGCGTGGCCATGTTGCAGGCTTCGTGCAGTTGCTCGCTCATACGGTCGAGGTAGGGCTGAGCCGAGACGGCGAGCGGCGTCGAGGACAGATAAGCGTGGCCCAGGGTCAGCACTTTCGGCAGCAACGAGTAGGTACGGCCATCGGTGGTGGCGTAGCCAAGCTTGATCAAGGTGTGCAGGCAACGGCGCACGGCAGCGCGGGGAATTTCCGTGCGGTGGCTGATCTGGGCGATGGTCAGGTGCCGCTTGCGCTCTTGAAACGCCTGCACCACGGCCAGGCCACGGGCTAGCGAGGTCATGAAATCCGGATCGCCCGTCAACGCCTGGATCCGCTTGGCCGGCGAGGCGACGATCGGCGGCGCCACGGAGGTGAAGGAGTTGCGCATTTGATCGTTCATTTCAGGTCCTTTATCCGGCTCGGATCAGTGGTTATACAAACGGCTCGCGGGCCAATACACAAGCAACGCCCCTCAAGATCGGGCGATTATCGAACCGCCGACCGATAATCGCAACAAACCCGCAGGCCCGCATCACCGCTTGATCCGCTCGCCCAACTTCGCTGACACACTCAATCGCCCCCTTAGTTGATCGAGTAAATGGCGCCAAAAACAGAACGCGTGGCAAATAACGATTTACCTGCACTTCAACTAGCGACAAAAGTTGCGAGTAACAAAACAATCACACATCCAGAACCGTTTTTAACTTGGCAAAGATAGTCATTCCTGAATCGGCCGCTATAATGCACCCCAGTGAGGCCGCGTTTTTTTAATCAGCAAGGTCGCCACTGGCTTTCGCGATATCCATCGTCGTCAGCCCCAGCCAGCGCTTGACGCTCATTATTCATGCAACGCCAGCGCTCGCTGAAACAGGAAACTGATGCTGCGTCAGTTTTAATCTGGTGCCGTAGCCGCCTGTAACACGGAAGTCTTGATCGCCCTGCCGATGCCACCAATGCCTGTTCAGGCGTGGCGCGCTCGACGGGTCTGTTCAATTGATTCGTTGCAGTGCGTTTCACCAGATATTTATCTCAACTCAAACAGGTAGCACTGTGACGAAAGACGAACTGCGCGCGGAACTTGAGCGCCAGGAACAACGTTACAAGGAAGTTTATGGCGGGGAAGTCACCACCTACGCCGCTCAGCCCGAACCGGAGCGCAAGCCTTGGCGTAAGCGCGCCACCGTTCAGGATCAGGTCTTCAAACAAGAGATTGAAAAGATCGAAAAGGAACTCAAAGCCGAAGAGCCATGAGCCACGGGTTTTGATTATTTCGAAGGTCGCGTGCGCACCGGCTACAAGCGCGGTGTATCGACGATGCCTTGCCCGCCCGCTATCCGCGGGCAGCGGCGGCTATGCACCGCCCTACAGACCAATGGCATGCTTCAGACAGGTTTCAGAGATATTTCAGACAAGCGTTTGAGCCTGCGACACTGCCTGAAAAATGCTCACCATCAGCAATATTCACCAATAAAATCAATGACTTGAAAAACCCTCCATAACACTGGGTTTTAACGCCCTGCAACAAATTAAATAGAAGAAGAATGTTACCAATGAGCAGGTAGGGCATCGATTTCGAGACTTTTCTGGCATAATCGCGCCCCCTTACGACCGGGTCAGAAAACCTTCATGATCGATTTATTCAGCGGACTGGATGCTTGGGTGCTTGTGAGCCTCTTGCTCGCCCTGACGTTTGTCCTCGCCTTCGAGTTCATCAATGGATTTCATGACACCGCTAACGCGGTAGCCACTGTTATCTACACCAAAGCCATGCCGCCTCATCTGGCGGTGTTCTTTTCCGGTGTGTTCAATTTCCTCGGCGTGCTGCTGGGCGGCGTTGGCGTGGCGTATGCCATTGTTCACTTGCTGCCGGTTGAACTGCTGATCAACGTGAACACGGGCCATGGCCTGGCAATGGTGTTCTCGTTGCTCGCCGCGGCTATCGCCTGGAACCTTGGCACCTGGTACTTCGGTATCCCCGCCTCCAGTTCCCACACCTTGATCGGTTCGATTCTCGGTGTCGGTCTGGCCAATGCCCTGATCAACGATATTCCGTTGGCCGACGGGGTTAACTGGCAGAAAGCGATCGATATCGGCGCCTCGCTGGTGTTCTCGCCAATGGCCGGTTTCCTGGTTGCAGGCCTGGTGCTGGTTGGCCTGAAATGGTGGCGCCCGCTGTCGAAGATGCACAAGACACCGGAACAACGCCGCAAGATCGACGACAAGAAGCACCCGCCATTCTGGAATCGCCTGGTGCTGGTGATGTCAGCCATGGCCATGAGCTTCGTGCACGGCTCCAACGATGGTCAGAAAGGCATCGGCCTGATCATGCTGGTCCTGATCGGTATCGTGCCTGCTCAGTTCGTACTCGACCTGAACAGCACCACTTACCAGATCGAACGTACCCGCGACGCCACCCTGCACCTGAGCCAGTTTTACCAGCGCAACGCCGAAACCCTCGGCGAGTTCCTGGCCCTGGGTAAAAGCGTCGAAGGCGACCTGCCGGAGAAATTCCGCTGCAACCCGCAGCAGACCGAACCGACCATCTCCGCCCTGCTCCACACCCTCAAGGGTGTAGCGGACTACCATTCGCTGCCGGCCGACAGCCGCATCGAAGTGCGTCGCTACCTGCTCTGCCTGGACGACACCGCGAAGAAAGTCGCCAAGCTGCCGGGCCTTCAGGCTCGCGAAAAAGCTGATCTGGACAAACTGCGTAAAGACCTGACCACCACCACCGAATACGCCCCGTTCTGGGTCATTCTGGCGGTCGCCATGGCCTTGGGTCTGGGCACCATGGTCGGCTGGAAGCGCGTAGTAAAGACCATCGGCGAGAAGATCGGCAAGCAAGGCATGACCTATGCACAGGGCATGTCAGCCCAGATCACCGCCGCATGCATGATTGGCCTGGCCAACATCTTCAGCCTGCCGGTGTCCACCACCCACGTTCTGTCCTCGGGCGTGGCCGGTACCATGGTCGCCAACAAAAGCGGCCTGCAAGGCGGGACGGTGAAAACCATCCTGCTGGCATGGGTGCTGACCCTGCCGGCAACCGTGGCACTGTCGGCCGGATTGTTCTGGCTGGCGTCCATGGTGCTGGGTAGCTGATAGGCAGCGAAAAATGAAAAAGGCGCGATTCGAAAGGATCGCGCCTTTTTTGTTCATCTCGGGAAAAAGGTCACACGGGCAGAGATTGTGCGATTGGACGGGCCTCTTCGCGAGCGAGCCAGCCCGCACACATTTCAAACCGCATACACCAGGGTGGGTCCACAGGCCGCCAGGCACACAAAAAAAAGGGCAACCGAAGTTGCCCAAAATGCCTTGCGTGCTCGTCAATCCAGAAGAACCTACTTCTTGCGCTTGTTCGCATCCTTCCAGATAAAAAATCCAAACCCTGCAAAAAACAGAACCATGAGGCCCACTGTGAGGACTCCGGCAAACACCACGTTATCGAAAAACATGACTGGCCTCCTGGCCCCTGCTCTGCTGCGATGGAGCTAAGTTAACCAATCAGGCAGGCGCAGAAATTGACCGGGGTCAATGCCAATGAAGAAGGGGAGTAAAGGCGGGAAAATAACTGACCTGCATCAAAGGATGCAGGGGGAGATCAACGCTTTTTCGGTTTGTTTTTCGACTTTTTCCTGGCTTTTCCCAACGGCATGGCCTGTTCGAAGGCATTGCGCACTTCATTCAGACGCTTCTCGTTGAGGTCATGCACGCGTTTGGCGCGTTCGGTACTGAGGTCGATCAGTTTGTCGTCTTGGCTCATGGCGTTCGATGCATCGCTTGAAGAAAACACAACTGCCAGATCACCGGCAGGACTGCGTCAATAATGCCGCCTGACGTCAGCGCTGACCAGCCATCAGATCTCGATATCAACCCACATGCCCTGACGCGGTTGATCTTCCATCAGCGGCACCACCGGCACGGTGTTGTCGGCATTGAGTTCTGTGCCTGGCACGGCGAGATGTTCTTCGGGGTCTTCATCCGCTTCGCGGCGGCGACGCTCGCGCTCCTGCTGACGGCGCTGTTCCTCGCGCAATTGCAGCGCGGCCTCTTCCGGGTCGCGCTTTTGCAGGTCGATCGTGCTTTCGCTGGAGCTTTCCTGCACCGGCACCACCGGTGGAATGTCCGGGCGCTGGCGGATCGGGTCCTGCTGGGAAGTGATCGGCACAGCGCTCAGGGGGAGCATCGGTGGCAGCATATAGAGGGTCTCCTGTCAGCAGGCTATCGGCTTGAGCGATCACGGCTTGAGCCGTCGGTCGCAAACTTGTGACCGGATTGGCATTCACAGGTGCCCTGCCACTTCCTGAAACCGACGCATGGCCTAATCTTCCCTGAACATATAAAAGCTGGGCGCGGCTCCTTATCCTTTGGCCTCGGGGCCTCATTCCGTTAAGATAGCCCGCTTTTTCAAGGTGGGAGTCAGGCAGCATGGCGCAGCAGTATCAACCGGGGCAACGCTGGATCAGTGACAGCGAAGCAGAGCTTGGTTTAGGCACCGTTCTGGCACAGGACGGCCGCTTGTTGACCGTGCTTTACCCGGCCACTGGCGAAACCCGCCAGTACGCGCTACGGAATGCGCCCCTTACCCGTGTGCGGTTCTCGCCGGGTGACAGCATTACCCACTTCGAAGGCTGGAAGATGACCGTGCAGCAAGTCGACGATGTCGATGGGCTGATGGTCTATCACGGCCTCAACGCGCAGAACGAAGCGGTAACGCTGCCGGAAACCCAGTTGTCGAACTTCATTCAGTTCCGTCTGGCCAGCGACCGTCTGTTTGCCGGGCAGATCGACCCGCTGGCCTGGTTCTCCCTGCGCTACAACACCCTCGAACACACCAGCCGCCAGTTGCAATCTTCGCTCTGGGGCCTGGGCGGCGTGCGTGCGCAGCCGATCGCGCACCAGTTGCACATTGCCCGTGAAGTCGCCGACCGTATCGCGCCGCGGGTTTTGCTGGCGGACGAAGTGGGTCTGGGTAAAACCATCGAAGCCGGTCTGGTGATCCACCGCCAACTGCTCTCGGGCCGTGCCAACCGCGTGCTGATCCTGGTGCCCGAAAACCTCCAGCACCAGTGGCTGGTGGAGATGCGCCGCCGCTTCAACCTGCAGGTTGCACTGTTCGACGAAGAACGTTTCATCGAAAGCGATGCGACCAACCCGTTCGAAGACACCCAACTGGCGCTGGTCGCGCTGGAATGGCTGGTCGACGACGAAAAGGCGCAGGACGCCTTGTTCGCCGCCGGTTGGGACTTGCTGGTGGTCGACGAAGCGCACCACCTGGTCTGGCACGAAGAAAAAGCCAGCCCCGAGTATTCGCTGGTCGAGCAACTGGCCGAAGTGATCCCGGGCGTGCTGTTGCTTACCGCCACCCCGGAGCAACTCGGTCAGGACAGCCACTTCGCCCGTCTGCGCCTGCTCGATCCGAACCGTTTCCATGACCTGGCCGCATTCCGCGCCGAGAGTGAGAACTATCGCCCGGTGGCCGAAGCCGTGCAGGAACTGCTCGACAAAGGGCGCCTGTCGCCTGAAGCACACAAGACCATTCATGGTTTCCTCGGCAACGAAGGCGAAGCCCTGTTGACCGCGGTCAACGATGGCGACACCGAAGCCAGTGCTCGCCTCGTGCGTGAGCTGCTTGACCGCCACGGCACCGGCCGCGTGCTGTTCCGTAACACCCGCGCCGCCGTGCAGGGTTTCCCGGAGCGCAAACTGCACCCGTACCCGCTACCGTGCCCGGACGAATATCTGGAACTGCCGTTGGGCGATCACGCCGAGTTGTACCCGGAAGTCAGCTTCCAGGCCCAGCCGGATGCCAGCGAAGAAGAACGCTGGTGGAAATTCGACCCACGCGTCGAATGGCTGATCGATCAGTTGAAAATGCTCAAGCGCACCAAAGTGCTGGTGATCTGCGCCCACGCCGAAACCGCGATGGATCTGGAAGACGCCTTGCGCGTGCGCTCCGGCATCCCGGCCACGGTGTTCCACGAAGGCATGAACATCCTTGAGCGTGACCGCGCTGCCGCCTACTTCGCTGACGAAGAATTCGGCGCGCAAGTGCTGATCTGCTCGGAAATCGGCAGTGAAGGTCGCAACTTCCAGTTCGCTCACCACCTGGTGCTGTTCGACCTGCCGTCGCACCCGGATCTTCTGGAGCAGCGTATCGGTCGTCTCGACCGAATCGGCCAGAAGCACATCATCGAACTGCATGTGCCGTACCTGGAAACCAGCCCGCAAGAGCGCCTGTTCCAGTGGTACAACGAAGCGCTGAACGCCTTCCTCAACACCTGCCCGACCGGCAATGCCTTGCAGCATCAGTTCGGCTCGCGTCTGCTGCCGCTGCTCGAAGAAGCCGACGACAGCGAGTGGCAAGCGCTGATCGACGAAGCCCGCACCGAGCGCGAGCGTCTGGAAGAAGAGCTGCACACCGGTCGCGACCGTCTGCTGGAGCTCAACTCCGGCGGTTCGGGCGAAGGCGATCAGTTGGTCGAGGACATCCTTGAGCAAGACGATCAGTTCGCCCTGCCGATCTACATGGAAACCCTGTTCGACGCGTTCGGCATCGACAGCGAAGACCATTCGGAAAACGCCCTGATCCTCAAGCCGAGCGAGAAGATGCTCGACGCCAGTTTCCCGCTGGGCGACGACGAAGGCGTGACCATCACTTACGACCGCAACCAGGCGCTGTCGCGTGAAGACATGCAGTTCATCACCTGGGAACACCCGATGGTGCAGGGCGGTATGGATCTGGTGTTGTCCGGTTCGATGGGCAACACCGCCGTCGCACTGATCAAGAACAAGGCGCTGAAACCGGGCACCGTGCTGCTGGAACTGCTCTACGTCAGCGAAGTGGTTGCCCCGCGCTCGCTGCAACTGGGCCGTTACCTGCCGCCGGCCGCATTGCGCTGCCTGCTCGACGCCAACGGCAACGACCTGTCGGCACGCGTGTCGTTCGAAACCCTGAACGATCAACTGGAGAGCGTGCCGCGTGCCAGCGCCAACAAATTCATCCAGGCCCAGCGCGATCAACTGACGCCACGGATCAACGCCGGTGAAGACAAGATCACCCCGCGTCACGCCGAGCGCGTGGCCGAGGCTCGCCGCCGTCTGGCGGCCGACACCGACGAAGAACTGGCGCGCCTGACCGCGTTGCAAGCGGTCAACCCGACCGTGCGTGACAGCGAACTGGTTGCCTTGCGTGAACAGCGAGAGCAAGGTCTGGCGATGCTGGATAAGGCTGCTTTGCGTCTGGAAGCGATTCGGGTGCTGGTGGCGGGTTAAACCGCCCTGCTCCACCGCGTCAAGCAAGAAGGCCCGCAGCGATGCGGGCCTTTTTGTTTGCCTGGCAATTAACAGGGTGATGCTGTCGGCCTCTTCGCGAGCAAGCCCGCTTTGGCATGCATTTCAAATGGTGGGAGCGGGCGTGTTCGCGAAAGTGATCATGCCGTCGCCACTGCTCCATCAGGCTCGACGACAGCCACCAGCCCCTCTTTCATCCGCTTGGCATCGCGGACAAAACATCGCGAGGCCAAAAACAGAAACACCATCGTCAAAAACAGCGCCACCGGAATCAGGTACATGGCGTCATGCAAGCCAACGGCTTTATAAGCCTCGGTCATTTGCTCAGCGCCCTCGGCCAGCATCGCCGTGTGCGCAAAATGATCCGACAACCCGCCAACCACCACCGGCCCCAAACCACCGCCCAGCAGGTACAACCCGGCAAAGAACAACGCCATCGCCGTCGCTCGCAGACGCGGTTCGACCACGTCCTGTATTGCTGTGTACACGCAGGTGTAGAAGTTATAGGCAAACAGCCAGCCGACGCTGAACACCGCGACAAACACCCCTATTTCGATTCGCCCGGCATGCAGTGCCCACGCCGTGCACAGGGTCGAGATGATCAGACTGAACCCCGCGAACAACAGTCGGCCACTGGCCACCCGCTGATGAATCTTGTCAGCGATCCAGCCGCCCAGCGTCAGGCCGATCAACCCGGTGACGCCGACGATCAATCCCGTCGCCACCGCCGCATCCTGCAATGGCATGAGGAAATAGCGCTGCAGCATCGGCACCAGGAACGAGTTACAGGCGTAAGTGGCGAAGTTGAAGCACAACCCGGCCATCACCAGCCACAGAAAAGTCGGAACCGCCAGAACGCGACGGATCGGCTTGTCGACTTTCGCTTGGGAAACCTGCACGGCTTCCGCTGCGCCGCGCGCGGGCTCCTTGATGAAAAACATGAAAATCGCGAGAATCAGCCCCGGTACGGCGGCGATGAAGAACGGCGCCCGCCAGCTATCGAACGCCTTGACCATCGCGCCAATGGTGAAGAATGCCAACAGCAGCCCCAATGGCAGACCCAGCATGAAGATGCCCATGGCCCGCGCCCGACGATGGGCGGGGAACAGATCGCCAATCAGCGAGTTGGCCGCCGGCGCGTAACTCGCCTCGCCGATGCCGATGCCCATGCGCACGATCAGAAAGCTCCAGAAACTGCCGACCAATCCGTTGACGGCGGTCAATGCGCTCCACGTCGCCAGGCCCCAGCCCATCAGTTTGCTACGCGAACCCGTGTCGGCCATGCGCCCTAAAGGCAGGCCGGCGACGGCATAAACGATGGTGAAGGCTGTGCCGATGATCCCCAACTGAAAATCACTGAGGTGCCATTCCATACGGATCGGCTCAATGATGATCGCCGGGATGGTGCGGTCGAAGAAGTTGAACAGGTTGGCAAGGAACAACAGGAACAGAATGCGCCAGGCATTCGCCGCTTGGGTCGAGTTCTGCATGGGTCCGTCTCTTTATTGTTATGGGGCTTCACTGCCGACGCAACCGAGCCCGGAACCTGCAATCTAGTCAGCCGTGCAGGGGCTGTCTGTGATCATTCGTGTGCCTGATATCGAGCCATGGCACTGTAACGAAACGTAAGCTCTTGATAACGCTGCAATCCCCCGAAAACAGGGGCTTTTGGCGAAAAAACCTGCCACAAAAAAATAGTTCCGCGCCCCCCTTCCCAAGTCCGTGGCGAAGCATAGAATGGCCGCCGGATCCGTCCGGATCTTCCGATCAATCCCTTTGATACCCCCGCCCATGTCCGAAGTCAGTCCGTGTCTGAATTGCGGTGCCTGCTGTTCCCATTTTCGCGTGTCTTTCTTTTGGGGTGAGTGCTCATCCTCTGGCGGTACAGTCCCAGATGAACTGGTTACACAAATCACCCCAAGCCGGGTGGCAATGATCGGCACTGACCGCAAATCACCGCGTTGCATCTCGTTGGCTGGCGAAATCGGCAACGCGGTGCAATGCACGATCTACGACAAACGTTCGAGCCCCTGCCGCGAGTTCGAGGCATCTTGGGAAAACGGTGAACAGAATACCGATTGCGACGCCGCCCGCGCCCGCTTCGGCCTGCCGCCCTTGCAACAGGGCTGGAGCGAAATCCCATTGGAAAAGATCGCCTGACACTTAGCGCCAATCGCTATTGCGGTAATTCCGAAATCATTACAGCCAATGTGCCACTACGGCTTCTACAGCAAAAACCGCCTCTATACTCCAGACATTCGCCTGCGTTAACCGCGCGGTAGTGACGACTTCAGAGACGGGGCATGCTATGGAGTGGCTTGGTTTGCAGTTTGTTACCGAGCTGCCGGAGAGCGGGCAGGTCATACTCAATGGCACACACAACCCCTTGCTGATGCTGGCGGCCTATCTGGTCGCTTGCGCCGCGAGTTTTGCCACCCTGGACATGGCCGAACGAGTCGGTCATGCCGAAGACCCGGGCTCGCAGCGGGTGTGGCGCTGGATCGGTGCGACCTGTCTGGCCGGCGGCATCTGGGCCATGCACTTTATCGGCATGCTTGCCTTCCAGGCCCCGATCGACATCCACTACGACCTGCCGATCACCCTGTTTTCACTGCTGATCGCCTTGCTCGCCTCCTGGCTGGCGATGCACACGTTGGGCGAGGCGCAACCGAGCCTGGTGCACTGCCTCAAAAACGCCCTGCTGATCGGGCTCGGCATCGCCGGTATGCATTACGTTGGCATGGCAGCCATGAAATCGAATGCCACCCTCTACTACCAGCCGTTCCTGTTCGTGCTGTCGATCGTGATCGCCATGGGGGCCAGCTTCGCTACGCTGTGGGTGGCGCGCTATCTGCGCGACGGCAGTGGCCTGTTTCATCAGATGCTCAAGTACGGCGCCGCGCTGATCCTCGGCGCAGGCATTTTCGGTACGCACTTCACGGCAATGGCCGCGCTGAAACAGGTCTTGGCGCCGGGCAGCGTTCCGTTCCTGCCAGCGCAAACCAACCACCTGCAATTGGGCCTGACCGTGGCGCTGATCATCTTGCTGATCCTGGGCAGTGCAATCAGCGCCGCGCTGGCCGACAGGAAACTGCAGAACAAGGAACACGACCTGCGCCGGGTCAACGCCCTGCTCAGCCAACTTGATCAAGCGCGTATGTCGCTGCAACAAGCGGCCAACTACGACGCCCTGACCAACCTGATCAACCGTCGCGGCTTCAACCAGATCTTCGCCGAGAAACTCAGCCAGAAAACCACCGAGGGCGGCATGCTTGCGGTGATGTTTCTCGACATCGACCACTTCAAACGCATCAACGACAGCCTCGGTCACGACGCCGGCGATGCACTGCTCAAAGTGATTGCCAATCACATCAAAGGCTCAGTGCGCAGCCATGAAGATGTCGTCGCGCGTTTTGGCGGAGATGAGTTTTGCATCCTGATCGGGCTGAACGACCGTGAAGAAGCCCGCAACATGGCTCAACGCATCATGCTGAGAATGAAAGAGCCGATCGAGCTGGCCGGACGGCGCATGGTAATGACCACCAGCATCGGCATCAGCCTGTATCCCGACGACGGTTCCACCTGCGAGGAACTGCTCAAGCACGCGGATCTGGCGCTGTATCAATCCAAGGGCGCGGGGCGCAATGGCCTGCATTTTTTCAATTCCAACCTGAAAAGCCGAGCCAGCATGGAGCTGCAACTGGAGGAAGAACTGCGCCAGGCGTTGGGTGAAGAAAACGGTCTGATGCTGTATTACCAACCGATTTTCGAACTGAAAACCGGTCGGGTCACCAAGCTCGAAGCGCTGATCCGCTGGCAGCATCCGTTACAGGGTCTGCTGACGCCGGACCGTTTTATCAGCATCGCCGAAAACAACGGTCTGATCGCCGAACTGGACAATTGGGTGCTGCGCCGGGCCTGCAAGGACCTGGGCGAGTTGTCGCGCCATGGCTGCGAAGCGTTGAAAATCGCCTGGAACTGCTCGCCGCTCAACCTCACACGCGAAGCGTTGGCTGACGAAATCGAAAGCGCGTTGCGCGCGGCAGGTGTCGCGCCGGAGCGCCTGGAACTGGAAGTCACCGAAAACGCCCTGATGGGCAACATCGCCAACACCCTCGTGCTACTGCGGCAGATCCGTGCCCTGGGCGTGTCGTTGTCGATCGACGATTTCGGCACCGGTTATTCATCGCTGGCCTACCTCAAGCGCCTGCCGCTCAACACCCTGAAGATCGACCGCTCCTTCATTCTCGACATCCCCAAAGCCACGGCGGACATGGAGATCGTCCAGGCGATCATCGCCATGGCGCACACCCTGCATTTGCAGGTGGTCACCGAAGGCGTGGAAAGCCTGGCGCAGTACGAATTCCTCGAGCGTTCGGGCTGCGATTTCATTCAGGGCTACCTGCTCAGTCGTCCGGTACCAATGGACGAACTGCGCCCGGTACTGGAAGAAATCAATCAGCGCAAACATTCGCCTGGGGTCAATCCGTTGATTCTGGCGCGCGGTACATTTGCACCAGCGTCGCAGGATCTTTCTCCAGAAAGCCTTGCGCCCCATGCAGGCGCATCAGTTGTGCGGCCAATCCGCTGATCGGCGTCGCCGAACCCTGCTCGCGAGAGAATTTCACCGCCGTGTCGAGATCCTTGAGCAGCGTGCGCACATGCCATTTGATCGGTTCGAAACGGCTTGCAGCCATTTGCGGGGCGAGGATCTGCAACGGTTTGGAGTCGGCAAAACCACCGGCCAGCGCTTCGGCAATCAGGCTTGCATCGACCCCGGCCTGTTCGGCCAGCGCCACCACTTCGGCGATCACCAGTGCATTGCAGGCGACGATCATCTGGTTGCAGGCTTTGGTCACCTGTCCCGCACCGATGCTGCCCATGTGCGTAACGCGTTGACCGAGATTGAGCAGCACCGAGCGCACACGCGCAAGGTCCGCCGCATCGCCACCGACCATGATCGCCAGACTGCCCGCCTCGGCGCCGACCACACCGCCGGACACCGGTGAGTCCATCCAGCGCATACCGGTTTTGTCTGCCAGTTCAGCCGCCATCTCACGCGTCGCCGTCGGTTCAAGGCTGGAAAAGTCCACCAGCAACTGACCGTGCTTCGCGCCCTCGACAACGCCGGCCGGGCCGAACACCACCTCACGCACCACCGCCGTATCCGCCAGGCACAGCATCACCACCTCGGCGTGTTCGCACAGCTCGGCCGGGCTGGCGACTTGTAGGGCACCGGCGTCGACCAGCGCCGCGCACTTGGTCGGATTGCGATTCCACACCGTCAGCGGATAACCCGCCGCCAACAGGCGCCGACACATCGGCAGGCCCATCAGACCGATTCCGGCGAATCCCAACGAAGGTAGCGTTGACATCATTTAGCCTCCTTTTGATTAAAGATCGCCGAATAATGGCCGATTCATCATCGATCAGGAAAGGATTCCCCCCAGCGACAGTCAGGCCAAATCCCTGGCGCTCGGGCTCAATTCGCGCAAAAAAGACGCGAGATCTTATTCCGTGAGGTTCGCTGACATTGGTTATCGAGCCGACCCAGTCCAGGTATATGGCGCACAATGACTTCTAAAAACAATCCCGCCACAGCGGTATCCGATCTGACCGCGAGCCCCGCTGCGAACAGCCCGTCATCGTCCAAGCCATTGGTTCCCTCGCGCCCGCTGTCGACCCAGCAATACCTGTACTTCACCGAAACCAATACCGACCGTATCCTGGACAACCTCGACGGCCTGCGTGATCTGGTGTTCCCGCGTCCGCCACACCTTGAAGGCGACAACGAGCAGCACAACGATCAGGAATTTCCGTCGGTGTGCCTGATCGGCCTCGGTCGCTGCGGCTCCAACATCGCCCTCGATGTCGCTGAGCTGGTGTACAACGCGCGCAAGTTCTATCTCAACGAATTCAACAACGAAGATCGCCTGTCGCCGGACAAGCGCTACGCCGAAAAGGGCTACAGCCCGGCTCAGTGGATCAAAAACAACCTGCGGATCGGCCCGAACAAGGCGAGCAAACCGGTGTTCCTGGTTGAGCCGCTGGTGATGCTCGGCGACCTCGACAAAGACATCGCCGGGCGCATCCGCTTCTCGCGCAAGGGCGAGAAAAGCGGCTTCCTGCGCGACTACAGCAAAATGAAGATCATGGACTTGTCTGAAGTCCACGCCGGTGGCGCCGGTAACGCGCCGATCCTCGGCCAGTACCTGGCCAAGATCATCCTCAACAAGGACACCCAGCGTTTCTCCAGCCCTGACTGGAAAATGATCCACTCGTACCTGATCGACAGCTGCGGCATCAAGGCCAACCAGTCGCGTCTGTACTTTTCGATCTTCAGTGCCGGCGGCGGTACCGGTTCGGGCATGGCTTCGGAATTCGGCCTGGCCCAACAGCACTCGTACATGAACAAGACGTTCGACACCAAGCCGATGGACGAGCATGACGGCAAGAGCGGGCATTCGTTCGTGTTCGAGCCGATCTTCACCAGCGGCATCTGCGTGCTGCCGAACATCTCCGACCACCGCAGCGAAATGTCCGAGGCGCTGCACATCAACGCCGGTCGCTTGCTGTGCAAATACCTGTCGGAAGAATGGGATTTCTCCTACAACTTCGCCAATGAAGACAGCAGCGAAGCCAGCGTCATGGGCCGTATCCGCCCATGGAACGCAATGATGCTGATCTCCAACGACATCATGCGTTACGCCGAAGAAAGCGATGACGGCAACATCCAGAACATTGATGTCAATGCGATGGAGAAGCACGCCAACCAGTACATCTCGCAGCAGATCTTCAACATTCTGACGGCGCAGGCGGTCACGACTGACTACGACCAGAACTATTTCCGCCGCGCCGGCATCGACATCGGCGAAACCATTCGCCTCGACGCCAACGACCTGTTCATGAGTCTGGCCGGCCCGGTGGCGATTGCCTATGCCGAATCGGTGGTGCCGGAAACGCCGCCGCCGAGCAGCGACAAGTTCAAGGTGTTCGACAAAGAACCACAGCGCCTGAACATCGACGATCTGTTCTTCCGCTCGATCGACCTGCCGCACTTCAACAAAGTGACCCAGGCGATCGAGGGCATCAGCTTGCTGCCGATCGAATCCAAGCGTTATCGCGCCTCGCTGGAGCAGTACAAGAACTCCGGCTACGACGCCGCCGCGCTGCACGACCTGCACTTCTTCAAGAACTGCTCGTCGGTGGTCTCGATCGTTTCGCTGCCAAAAGACTACAAGCTGTCGTACATGGACCTGAACCGGTTGAAGACCCACCTCAACAGCCTGTTCCCCAACACCACGCTCAAGCGCTACGCACTGGTGATCGGTGCCTCGGCCAACTTGTCGCTGACCACCCTCATCGCCAAGAGCCCGTGCCTGTCGGATGACTTCCTGACGCTGATCGTGGCGTTCATCAAGCGCTGCTTTGCGAAAAACCCGTACCGTTTCGACGAGACGCTGGACAATTCGATCCTCGACTTCATCATCCATGAGGACTTCGACGAAGACCGCATCGATGAACTGCTCAACGAGTTCGAGAACCCGGCGAAGATCCTCGACACCAACTGGTACGCGATCAAACCGATGTATGAGAAGAAGTATCGCGAGTTGATCAACGACAAAGAGAAGTTTGTCTCGATCAACGATATTCGCCTGTCACGCGATTGCGTGAAGAAGGCGATCAAGTACCTGCGTGAGATTTATCGTCACCGGATTGGCAAGACCAAGGTTATTTCCCTCAATAACCACACGGGCAAGACTTACTCGGTCTGATCCAGAACCGAGTCGCCCCTTTCGCGAGCAAGCCCGCTCCCACAGGGGAATGCATTCCAAATGTGGGAGCGGGCTTGCTCGCGAAGAGGCCCTCAAGTTCACTGAAGATCTCAACCTTTCCAACATCCAGAAACAATTAAGCAGCCGTTAGGCTGCTTACTAAACTGTTCCCGTTACGTTTACGTCACCGTGATGCCACCCTCGCTTGTGGCCTTTCTTCACGGCAACGTGCCATCACGCTACTCGGCTACACACTTTTCGCTGACGACCGTCCGCACCATCAAGGTGCGACGTCAGTGGAAAGCGCCCTTTCCTGGATCAGAATCCACGGTGAAACCACCACCGCCCAGAGCGCCGGGTCACGCTCGAAAATATCCAGTGCCCGCGTTTCAGACAGCTTGGCGACCTTGTCTTCGGCCAGCCAGGCAGCCACTTTGGCACCATCGTCCGAGGCCACGGCCTCGGCAGCGGCGATCAAATCAAGGCTTGGGTCGACCCACAATAGGGCACCCTTGGCAAAGAACGGCTCCAACTCTTTCCAGGTGATAGATGCGGTTTCACCAAGCAGCTTGGCATAGAGGGTGCTAGGTTCTTGATTCATGGGAACTGTCCGGAAAAGAAATCGACGCGAATGATAACGTCGGTGGTCCGCCAGCAAAACCCGGTAGCAAATCGCTTCACCGAACGAAAAGAGCAGGAACGCCAAGGAATGCTGCTGATTGGGATATATGCCCACGAACGCCCCGCCGCAATTCTGTCTTTTTCATTCAAAAATGCGACACCCTCAGGTTTTGTCCCTCGGCGCCCGCTTCCCAGGCTTACAACTGGCGCTCTACACTGTACCGGTACAGTTGCCGGGGGCATTTTCCGGAGGGTATCGCAAAGATATCTGACCCGGTTCTGCTGCTACGGCGCCAGAACTCAAAAAAATTACAACAGTAAGAGTGGAGCACTATGACAAAGGCTACTAAGCAGATTTCCAAACTGTTTGCCGCTATGGTTCTGGCCGGTGTTGCCAGCCATTCGTTCGCAGCTGACACCATCAAAATCGGTATCGCCGGTCCTAAAACCGGTCCAGTAGCCCAATACGGCGACATGCAGTTCAGTGGCGCGAAAATGGCCATCGAACAGATCAACGCCAAGGGCGGCGTCGACGGCAAGAAGCTCGAAGCCGTTGAATACGACGATGCCTGCGATCCGAAACAAGCGGTCGCGGTCGCGAACAAGGTCGTCAACGACGGCGTGAAGTTCGTGGTCGGTCACCTGTGCTCCAGCTCCACTCAGCCTGCTTCGGACATCTACGAAGACGAAGGCGTGATCATGATCACCCCGGCTGCCACCAGCCCGGAAATCACCGCCCGTGGTTACAAAATGGTCTTCCGCACCATCGGCCTGGACAGCGCCCAGGGCCCTGCCGCCGGTAACTACATCGCCAAGTTCGTCAAACCGAAAGTCGTCGCTGTTCTGCACGACAAGCAGCAATACGGTGAAGGCATTGCCACCGCCGTGAAAACCACGCTGGAGAAGGATGGCGTGAAAGTCGCCGTGTTCGAAGGCATCAACGCCGGCGACAAGGATTTCTCCTCGATCATCGCCAAACTCAAGCAAGCCAACGTCGACTTCGTTTACTACGGCGGCTACCACCCAGAGCTGGGTCTGATCCTGCGTCAGTCCGCTGAAAAAGGCCTGAAAGCCAGGTTCATGGGTCCAGAAGGCGTGGGTAACGACTCCATTTCGCAGATCGCCAAAGACGCTTCCGAAGGTCTGCTGGTAACCCTGCCGAAATCCTTCGACCAGGATCCGGCCAACGTCGCCCTGGCTGATGCCTTCAAGGCGAAGAAAGAAGACCCGAGCGGCCCGTTCGTATTCCCGTCCTACTCGGCTGTTGAAGTGATTGCCGGCGGTATCGCTGCCGCCAAGAGCGAAGACACTGCCAAAGTGGCTGAAGCCATCCACGCTGGCACCTTCAAAACCCCGACCGGCGATCTGAGCTTTGACGCCAAGGGCGACCTGAAGGACTTCAAATTTGTGGTTTACGAGTGGCACTTCGGCAAACCAAAAACTGAAGCTTCGCCTCAGTAAGGCCCTGCCTGACTGACTGCCAATAAAGCCCACGGCGTGCCGTGGGCTTTGTTTTACGAATGTATGGGCCGCGCTGGCGTGATCCGCCAGTCTCCCCACCTGAAAATCTCAAAACCGTCATCAGCGGTTCGCTGGCAAAACCCGGATTCGAAGTGGATAAAGATCCACGGGGCCGGGCGGGAAAATGACTCCACCAGTGAAATGCGTATCAGGTTTTTAGGAGCGTTGTAATGCCTGACCTCTATCACTTCTTCCAGCAGCTGGTTAATGGTCTGACCATTGGCAGCACGTATGCCCTGATTGCCATCGGCTATACGATGGTCTACGGCATCATTGGAATGATCAACTTCGCCCATGGCGAGGTGTACATGATCGGTTCCTACGTGGCGTTCATCGCCATCGCCGGGCTGGCCATGATGGGAATCGACAACGTCCCGCTGTTGATGACCGCCGCTTTCATCGCGAGCATCGTCGTGACAAGTTCCTTCGGTTACAGCATCGAACGGATCGCCTACCGCCCCCTGCGCGGCAGCAACCGTTTGATTCCGCTGATTTCCGCCATCGGTATGTCGATCTTCCTGCAGAACACGGTTCTGCTGGCGCAAGACTCCAAGGACAAATCCATCCCCAACCTGATTCCGGGCAACATTACTTTCGGGCCAGGTGGCGCACATGAAGTGCTGATTTCCTACATGCAAATCGTGGTGTTCGTGGTGACCCTCATCGCCATGCTCGGCCTGACGCTGTTCATCTCCCGCTCTCGCCTGGGTCGCGCCTGCCGCGCCTGCGCCGAAGACATCAAGATGGCCAACCTGCTCGGCATCAACACCAACAACATCATCGCCCTGACCTTCGTCATTGGTGCTGCGCTGGCGGCCATCGCGGCCGTGCTGCTGAGCATGCAATACGGCGTGATCAACCCGAACGCCGGTTTCCTGGTCGGCCTCAAAGCCTTCACCGCTGCGGTACTGGGCGGCATCGGCAGCATTCCCGGCGCCATGCTCGGCGGGCTGGTGCTTGGGGTGGCGGAAGCCTTTGGTGCCGATATCTTCGGCGACCAGTACAAGGACGTCGTGGCTTTCGGCTTGTTGGTTCTGGTGCTGTTGTTCCGTCCGACCGGCATTCTGGGCCGTCCGGAGGTTGAGAAAGTATGACTAGGAATCTTAAACAGGCGCTGTTCAGCGCTTTGCTGGTGTGGGCTGTGGCCTACCCGGTACTGGGTCTGAAACTGACCATCGTCGGCATCAACCTTGAAGTGCATAACACCAGCCCGGCCATTCTGGCGACCATCGCCATTTGCTCGGTGCTGATGTTCCTGCGTGTGCTGTTCAACCAGCAGATCAGCAAGGCGTGGAAGTCCTCGCCCGGCATGCCGCTGATCCCGGCCAAGGCCAGTAACTTCCTGACCCTGCCGACCACCCAACGCTACATCATCATCGCGCTGATCCTTGGCGCGCTGGTCTGGCCGTTCTTCGGCTCCCGTGGCGCGGTGGACATCGCAACGCTGATCCTGATCTACGTGATGCTCGGCCTTGGCCTGAACATCGTGGTCGGTCTGGCCGGTCTGCTCGACCTGGGTTACGTCGGCTTCTACGCCGTCGGTGCCTACAGCTACGCGCTGCTGTCGCACTACTATGGCCTGAGCTTCTGGATCTGCCTGCCGATTGCCGGCCTGATGGCGGCGACGTTCGGCTTCCTGCTGGGCTTCCCGGTATTGCGTCTGCGCGGTGACTATCTGGCGATCGTGACCCTCGGCTTCGGCGAGATCATCCGTCTGTTCCTGCGTAACCTGACCGACATCACCGGTGGCCCGAACGGCATCAGCAACATCGAGAAGCCAACGTTCTTCGGCCTGACCTTCGAACGCAAGGCGGCAGAAGGTATGCAGACCTTCCACGAGTATTTCGGCCTGCAGTACAACTCGATCAACAAGGTGATTTTCCTGTACCTGGTGGCGTTGCTGCTGGCACTGGCCGCGCTGTTCGTCATCAACCGCTTGCTGCGCATGCCGATCGGTCGTGCATGGGAAGCGCTGCGTGAAGACGAAATTGCCTGCCGCGCGCTGGGTCTGAACCCGACCGTGATCAAGCTTTCGGCGTTTACGCTGGGGGCCGCGTTCGCCGGTTTCGCCGGCAGCTTCTTCGCCGCCCGTCAGGGCTTGGTAACGCCGGAATCGTTCACCTTCATCGAGTCGGCGATCATCCTCGCCATCGTGGTGCTCGGTGGCATGGGCTCGCAACTGGGCGTGATCCTCGCGGCCGTGGTGATGATCCTGTTGCCGGAAATGATGCGTGAGTTCAGCGAGTACCGCATGTTGATGTTCGGTGCCCTGATGGTGTTGATGATGATCTGGCGTCCACAAGGTCTGCTGCCGATGCAACGCCCCCACATGGAGCTGAGCAAATGAGCCGCGAGATCCTTAAAGTCGAAAATCTGAGCATGCGCTTCGGTGGCTTGCTGGCGGTCAACGGCGTGGCGCTGACGGTGAAGGAAAAACAGGTGGTTGCACTGATCGGGCCGAACGGCGCGGGCAAGACCACCGTGTTCAACTGCCTGACCGGTTTCTATCAGCCCACCGGCGGCAGCATCCTGCTTGACGGCGAGCCGATTCAGGGCCTGCCGGGTCACAAGATCGCCCTCAAAGGCGTGGTTCGTACCTTCCAGAACGTGCGACTGTTCAAAGACATGACGGCGATCGAGAACCTGTTGATCGCTCAGCACCGTCACCTGAACACCAACTTCCTGTCCGGCCTGTTCAAGACCCCGGCGTTCCGCAAAAGCGAACGCGAGGCGATGGAGTTTGCCGAGTACTGGCTGGAAAAGGTCAACCTCAAAGAGTTCGCCAACCGGAGCGCCGGCACCCTGGCCTACGGTCAGCAACGTCGTCTGGAAATCGCCCGCTGCATGATGACCCGCCCGCGGATCCTCATGCTCGACGAACCGGCCGCCGGCCTGAACCCAAAGGAAACCGAAGACCTCAAGGCGCTGATCAGCGTGCTGCGCGAAGAGCACAACGTGACCGTGCTGCTGATCGAACACGACATGAAACTGGTCATGAGCATTTCCGACCATATCGTCGTGATCAACCAGGGCACACCTCTGGCTGACGGCACGCCGGAACAGATCCGCGACAATCCTGAAGTGATCAAAGCCTACCTGGGGGAAGCGTAAATGCTGCAGTTCGAAAACGTTTCCACCTTCTACGGCAAGATCCAGGCCCTGCACAGCGTCAACGTCGAAGTCCGTCAGGGCGAGATCGTGACCCTGATCGGCGCCAACGGTGCCGGCAAGTCCACGCTGCTGATGACGCTGTGCGGCTCGCCGCAAGCCCACAGCGGCAGCATCCGCTACATGGGTGAGGAACTGGTCGGCCAGGACTCGTCGCAGATCATGCGCAAGAGCATCGCGGTGGTGCCGGAAGGTCGTCGGGTGTTCGCCCGTCTGACCGTTGAAGAAAACCTGTCCATGGGCGGCTTCTTCACCGACAAGGGCGACTATCAGGAACAGATGGACAAGGTTCTCGGCCTTTTCCCACGCCTGAAAGAACGCTTCAACCAGCGTGGCGGCACCATGTCCGGCGGCGAACAGCAAATGCTCGCCATCGGCCGTGCGCTGATGAGCAAGCCCAAACTGCTGCTGCTCGACGAGCCGTCGCTGGGCCTGGCACCGATCATCATCCAGCAGATTTTCGACATCATCGAAATGCTGCGCAAGGACGGTGTGACGGTGTTCCTGGTCGAGCAGAATGCCAACCAGGCTTTGAAAATCGCTGATCGTGCGTACGTTCTGGAGAACGGCCGCGTAGTGATGCAAGGCACCGGTGAAGCGCTGCTGACCGACCCGAAAGTACGCGAGGCGTATCTGGGCGGTTGAGGCCTTTCGCGAAACAGGAAAACGGCCTTCGGGCCGTTTTTTTGTGCGCGCTACAAACCTTCAACCCACCGCCCTCACAAAATCAAAAGCCGTTAATAAGGGTTGCAGTGTTGGGCCACGGCAGTGGCCTGATCGACGTAAGGACGCGCCGGCTCAAGGTTCCACTCGGGTTTGTTGCGCACAGGCTTGCCCTCATAGGTTGCCGCGAGGTGGCAAACCATCTGCCGCCGCAACGACCCGCCGTTGACGCTGTACTGCCGCCATTGCTGATCGTCTTTGTGTTTGTTGTACAACTCGGCAAACATCCGGTCAGTCTGATCATCCTTGATCGCTCGACCGCACGCGGTCGGCACGACTTGCAGTGACCAGGTGTTCGGTCCCAGTTTCGGGTCGGGACGTTGCACCCAAGTGCTCGACTCGATGTATTTTTCGCAGAACTTCGGCGCCGCTGGCGTGGCGGCCTGGATGCACGAGAAGCTGGCCTTGCCGACCGGGGTTCTCGGGAAATCGATCTTGATGATGTTGCGATCCTTGCCGGTCTTGGCCTTGTAGTCGCGCTGGTTGGCCATGGCATCGTTCAAGCCGCGCTGGTCACTGTAGAAAAACGCCAGAATCGGCAATTCGTCAGTTTTCGGGTTGCCCAGGCGCAACTCCGTCTGCGTCTGAAACTCACGGCTGTTGATGACTTTGCGTGCGCCCATGAAGTTGCGAAAGGCGTCGACCCGCTCCTTGCTGCTCATGGGATTGCGCATATTGAAACCGCACTGCAACTGGTCCTGCTGACGGTTGTTGTTGTACTGGGTAAAGTGCGCCACCCAGGCATTCGGCGTCGCAATCGGCGGCTTCATGGCCTGGCAGACCGCCTCGGTCGGGGCGGTGTTTTTGTTGTCGCCACAGCCACGGTCGTTGCGAAAATCAGTCCAGGCGTCGTTGGGAAACGCGCAATAGACATGCACCGGCGTTTCAGGGTCGCGTACCAGATCCCTCGGCGTAATCAGGTAGCCGTTCTGCGTGCTCATGCCGGGGTCTTCATAACTGATGCCGTCGGCACGCATATAAGAGGCGGCGAATGTGCCCAGTTCCAGCGCTTTCGGGCTGGGATTCCACACATCCCACTTCTGCCCCTTGGCCGGATCGGCACGGTGCGTGCCGCGCACCAACAATCCCGAACAGTCCGAGGCGGGATCCTGACCGCAGCTGTCGACGGTTTTGTTGTACAACGTTTCGACCTTTTTCAGGGTCTCGTCGCATGACTCGGCATTGGCCCATGTCGCCTGCACCAGCAGCGGTAACAAGAGCAATGGCGCGATTGTGTTCAAACGTTTTTGCATGGCTTGCATCTCCTTGATTAGCCAACACACACCTTCAACGCGGGACAGGATTACAACCCGCTGCCCGGGTTTCGCTGTCCGATAACGCCGGCCGGAACGGCTCGAGATTCCACGGCGTCTTGTTGCGGTAATTGACCAGCACGCAGTTCAATTGCTGACGCATGCTGCCGACGGACGTTTCGTTATCGCGCCAGCGACTGTCCGAGCCCCTGAGGGCGAACAACTGGTCGTACAAAGCGCCGACCTGCTCGCTGGGCATTGCGCGCCCCACCGCCGTCGGCACGATGCTCAGGCTCCACTCATCCTGACGGGTGCCAGGGTCGTAGCGTTTGATCCAGTCGGCAGAAGCGATGTATTGCGCCGCGGTGGGCGCCAGCGGATTGCAGCCGGCTTTCGCTGAGTCCTGCGGGCTCACATTGGGACGGAACGGTTCAAGGTTCCATTGGGTTTTGGCCGGATAGTTCTGGATCAGGCAACTGAGTTGACCACGCATGCTGCCCGCCGATTTTTCGTAATCGCGCCACTGGCTGTCGGCGCCACGCAGCGCAAACAGCTCCTTGTACAAAGCCTCTTGATCACTGGCCTGAATCGCCTGGCCTTGAGCGGTGGGCGTGACCTTGAGCGACCATTCGTTTTTCTTTCTGCCGGGGTCGTAACGCTCGATCCACGTCGCTGCGGCGATGTACTTGGGCGCAGGAACACCCGCCACCACCATTTCGTCGATCGCCTGATCCGCCGCCACGTAGCTGAAGCGCTCCGCTGCCGGCTTAGTGAAGTCCAGTCGCAGGATCGGCACGCTGTAGCCTTGGGTCTGAAGTTTCTTTTGAAAATTGCGCGCACTGTTCAGGCCATTCTCGGGTTTCGGCGGCGCCTGATCACCGCGAGTGGCGAAGTTTTGCGTGCTGTTGACGTTGTAGATGAAGGCATCGATGTACTTCATGTTTTCGCTGCCGTCGCGGGTCGCCGTGGCATTTTTCAACATGAACTCGTTGACCTGGCCACTGAAGGAAAAAGGATCCTTGTTGGTGGTACTGGGCCGGGATTCGTGCACCCGGATCATCGCGTGCCAGTCGCTGGTTTTCTCCGCGTTCCAGGAACATTGGCCGTACTGGATCGGCCCTTTCATCAGCCCGGTGTATTTCTGTGTCCATTGCTCGGCAGTGGTGACGCCCGCTTCTGCACAGGTACCGTAGGCCAACGCGGCATTGCGGTTGTTCATCACGCCTTGCGCGGCACGCGGTGGTTCGCGGCTGTCGAAGAAACCGCAGCCGTACCATTTGCGCTCAGGCCCGGTACCGCCATCGAAGGCGTAGATACAGGTGAAACCCTGCTCCTTGACCGGCAAGTTCAAAGCCGCAGCATCGGTTGGCGTGCGCAGGACCAACCCGGCGGGGTGAATGAGGATTCGCGTGCTCAGGTCCTTGCGGATCCACGAGTAGGACGTCGCGCCGATCTTGATCGCGTAAGGGCTGTAATCCCAAGGGTTGAACGGCCCGTCATTGACCATGCGCAAGGTCACGCCACTGCAATAATAGAGACCGCGTGCGGCGCCGGTATCGGGTTCCTGGCAGGCATCCTTGAGGGTGTTGTAGTTGTGGTTGATGCGCCTGAGCGTGTCCAGCGGATCGGAGACGGTTTGGGCTGCGACCGTCGAGAACATCAAGGGCAACGTGCAGGCCAAAGCCAGGGATGCAGTCCTGCGCCATAGAACAACTGAAGGCGAGCGATCCTTTGTCATGAGATACCGTCCTGGTAAATAGGCCCGCCTCGATGGGCCTCTAAAATCACTATAGAACACATCTCGATACGCGCCCCCTGCAGGGGCTACCGCTGCGACAACGCCTAAAAAGATTTGCGGTGGGCTGTAACGCATTGCCATGAGCTTTCTCTAGAGGGGTAAGCAAGCGGAAAAAACGCTTGTAAAAACCTGAACAAGACTGGAGAAACATCATGACTGCTACCACTCGCACCCTGTCCGCCACTGCCCTGGTTCTGGCCCTCGGTTCTGCCCTGAACATCGCCGCCGTTTCCACCGCCCACGCTGCCGATGACATGGAAAAATGCTTCGGCGTAGCCATGAAAGGTCAAAACGATTGTGCCGCAGGTGCAGGCACCACTTGCGCCGGCACATCCAAAATGGACTACCAGGCCAATGCCTGGAAACTCGTTCCGAAAGGCACCTGCGCCACCACCGAAAGCAAAACCTCGCCGACCGGATTCGGTCAGATGGAAGCCTTCAAAGCCAAGTCCTGATAACCGGTCTGCCTGAGTGACAATCATGTTCACATCCCCCGAGCCTGCCCTCCCCTGCACTCAGGCAGCCCACACCGGGCTCCCTGCCCGTGCCGGGCTGGGGCTCAAGACCGGGCACTTTCGTGAAGTGCTCGGTTCCTTGCCGGACATCGGTTTCTTCGAAGTCCACGCCGAAAACTACATGGTGGCCGGCGGTCCGTTTCATCATTTTCTCGGTTTGATTCGCCAGCAGTATCCGCTGTCACTGCATGGTGTCGGGTTGTCCATTGGCGCCGAAGGCGCACTGGACGACCAACATCTGCAACGACTGGCCGTGCTGATCGAGCGTTATCAACCCCAATCCTTTTCCGAACATCTGGCCTGGTCGAGCCACGGCCCGGTGTTCCTCAATGACCTGTTGCCGCTGGCGTATGACATGCCGACGCTGAACCGCGTCTGCGACCATATCGATCAGGTACAGAACACCCTCAAACGCCCCATGTTGCTGGAGAATCCGGCGACCTATCTGGCGTTTCAGCGCTCAAGCATCGACGAACCCGACTTCATCGCTGAAGTCATCCGCCGTAGCGGCTGCGGTCTGTTGCTGGACGTCAACAACATCCATGTGTCGTGTGTGAACCATCAGCGTGATCCGCTGACCTATCTCGATGCCCTGCCGCTGCAGGCGGTTGGCGAGATTCATCTGGCCGGTTTCGCCGAAGATAGCGACAGCCTCGGCGAGCGTTTGCTGATCGATGATCACGGCGCACCGATCGATCAAGCCGTCTGGGGTTTGTACCGGCAAGTGCTGGAGCGTATCGGCCCAGTGGCAACGTTGATCGAACGTGACAATCAGGTGCCGGCGTTCGATGTTTTGCTGGCCGAGGCGCAGCAGGCCGATGACCTTTTGACGCACGTCGGGAGTCAGCCATGAGCACTCAAGCGGCGTTAAGCGCTGCGCTACTTGACCCACAGTTACCTTGCCCAGAGGGCCTGTGCAGCGCCAACGGCGCCGATCCAGCGAGTCGTTTTTCGGTGTATCGCAACAATGTGCAAAGTTCATTGATCAACGCACTGGCTGACAGCTACCCGGTGGTTGCGCAATTGGTCGGTGAGGCGTTTTTCCGTGCCATGGCGGCCATTTTCATACAGCGCCAGCCGCCTGACAGTCCGCTGATGAGCCGCTACGGTGCAGGTCTGGCGGACTTCATCGCCACGTTTGAACCGGCCTCCAGCGTGCCGTATCTGGCCGACGTCGCACGGCTTGAACGCTTGCGCACCCTCGCCTATCACGCCGCCGACGCAGCCCCGGTGCAACATGAGCAGATCAGCGCAGCCCTCGCCAACCCGCAAGGTCTGGGCGAGCTGTGTTTCCAACTGCATCCGTCAGTGCACCTGCTCGATTCAGCCTATGCCGTGGTCGCGATCTGGGCTGCGCATCAACACGACGGGACGCTCGAAGGCATCCACATCAGCCAGGGACAACACGCCTTGGTGCTGCGCAACGGTCTCGACGTTGAAGTCTTTGTCCTTGAACACGGCGCCAGGGCGTTTATCGGCAATCTGATCGACGGCCATCCCCTACTGGCAGCCGTGGAAAACAGCCCTGCGTTCGACCTCAGCCAAACTCTGGCGCTGCTGATCGCCCACAACGCCATCAGCCATTTGCACAACAACAAGGAGTGCCCATGAACAACCTCATCACTGCCGCCATCACGCTGCTGGAAAAAATCCCGCACAGCCTGATTGCCTTCATTGCTCGCTTTTCGATTGCCGCGGTGTTCTGGAAATCAGGGCAGACCAAGGTCCAGGGGCTGGCCATCGACTTGATCGATGGCACCTTTGAACTTGGCTGGCCACGGTTGGCCGACTCGACGATCCCCTTGTTCAAGAGCGAATACCACGTACCGCTGCTGTCGCCGGAAATCGCCGCGCACATGGCCGCGTTCGCCGAGCACTTCTTTCCAATCCTGATTCTGATCGGCTTCGCCACACGGTTTTCGGCGCTGGCGCTGCTGGGCATGACCCTGACCATTCAGCTCTTTGTGTACCCGGATGCCTACCCGACTCACGGTACCTGGGCGGCGGTGTTGCTGTATCTGATGGCGACCGGGCCGGGGAAAATCTCGATTGATCACCTGATTGCCAAGCGTTATCGCTGAAGCCGATCCAGCGCCTCGCCGCTGCGTTTGAACCAGTCGATCAGATAATCGGCGAGCACTTGTGTGCGCTTTGGCAGCCCCCCCTGATACGGATGCACCAGGTACATCGGCATACGGCGGGTCTGATAGTCGCGCAGAAGCCAGCGCAATCGCCCGTCAGCCAATTCCGTTTGCAGCAGGTACGAAGGCAACCGGGCGATCCCCGCCCCCGTGAGCGCGGCTTTCTTGAGCAAATTGTAATGATTGCTGGCGAACGGCCCCGACACCCGTACCCGCAGCAACTCGTGATGCTGATGATAGAGCCACTCCTCGCGACCGCTGTAGTGGCTGTTGAGCAAACACCGATGTTCAGCGAGTGCCAACGGCGTCGTCGGCTCGCCGAAACGTTCGAGGTAGGCGGGGCTGGCACAGGTCATTTCCTGCCAGGCCAGCAACGGCTTGGCCACCAGTCGTTCGTCATTGGTCACGTCGCTACGGATTGCCAGATCGAAACCGTCCCGGGACAAATCGCGATAGCTGTTGTTTAGCTCAAGCTCAATCTGCACTTCGGGATATTTGTGCGAGAACTCCAACACAAGCCCCTCAAAGAAGGTTTCTCCCAGCGACACCGGAACGGTCATGCGCACCGGGCCGGCCATGTCATCCTTCAAGCGCGCCAATGCCTGACGCGCTCTTTCGACCTGGATGACTAACGCTTGGGCTTGCGGCAACAACGCCGCACCCGCCGCCGTCAGGCTCAAACGCCGAGTCGTGCGTTGCAGCAGCACCACGCAAAACTGCGCTTCCAACTGACTGATGCGCTTGGACAACTGCCCCTTGCTGCAGCCCAGTTGCTGCGCTGCGAGAGTGAAACTACCGGCCTCGATCAACACGGCAAACGCGGCCAGATCATCCATTTCGCTCATGGATTGTTTCCATTTGAAAACCAAAGGTTGCCCATTAGCACGCTTATCCGCAGAAAAAACCACTCTAGACTGAAACCTCGTTCAATTACTTGAGGCACAGTTCGATGAAAATTCTGTTGATAGGCGCGGGCGGCACCATCGGCTCAGCCGTAGACAACGAACTCTCGCAGCGCCACGAAGTCATTCGTATCGGTCGCAACAGCGGTGATTTGCAAGTGGATATCAGCGACAGCGCGTCGATCCGCAACCTGTTCGAACAGACCGGAAAGTTCGATGCGCTGGTCTGTGCTGCGGGCAATGTGACCTTTGCCCCGTTGGATGAGATGACCGAAGACAGCTTCGCGCTTGGCCTCAAGGACAAACTGATGGGCCAGGTCAACCTGTTACTGATCGGCCGTGAATTTGCCAATGACGGCGCTTCGTTTACCTTCACCACCGGCGTGCTCAGCCACGATCCGATCCCCAATGGCGCCTCGGCCGCACTGGTCAACGGCGCACTGGACAGCTTCGTGCGCGCGGCGGCTATCGAATTGCCACGCGGTCTGCGCGTGAACTCGATCAGCCCGACCGTGTTGCTCGAAGCCATGGGCAGCTACGCCCCGTATTTCCGAGGCTACAAACCGGTTCCTGCGGCGGATGTGGCGTTGGCCTACGCAAAAAGTGTCGAAGGCCTGCAAACCGGTCAGACGTTTCGCGTGGGCTAAACCCTTGTGATCAACGGTCAGCCTGCGTAACGTGGCCGCACTTGTCTGGAGAGCCGAAGATGCGTGTTGCCCGTTCGTTAGTCCTTGTTGCCCTGCTGCCGTTGTTCGCCGCCTGCCAGTTGCTTGATGGCCCGCGACAAAGTGCCTTCCATGTCGGCCAGACGCGGATGCAGGGGCAACTGACTGCTGCCGACGGCAAACTGGTGTTCCAGCCGTGCCAGGATCAGCGCCGGTTCGTGGTCAACGACATTGGCGGCACCAGCATCCTGCAAGAGGCAGCGACCCTCGCCGACGAGCAAGGCAAACTGTTCGCCGACGTACGCGGGAAAACTGTCGGCGAGCGCCTCGACCTGACTCAACTCTATCGCGTCGAGCGTTCCGGCACGGCTTGTGATGATCCCAATTTCAAATTGCTGATCCTGCGCGCCGCCGGCCACGGCCCGGAATGGAACGCCAAGGTCAGCGGTCGAGGCATGGTCATCGAACGCGAAGGTCAACCACCGCTCGCCGTGCCTTATGTTGAGGAGCAATTGGGCGACGGCCGCTTCAATCTCAGCAGCGAAGCCAACAATCAACGCATCGAATTGTGGGTTGCGCCACAACGCTGTGTCGACAGCCATACCGGCAGCGTGCAACACATGAGTGCCGAGTTGCGTATCGATGGCAAAGTGCAGCGAGGCTGCGGGTATTTCGGCGGATCGCGCAACGACTGAGCGTTTTTGCCTCACCGGATCCGGCCTTTGCGGCTTATAATCGCGGCCTTCAAACGCCCTGGCGCAGTTGTGCGCCCCGCGAACCCGGATCCTCGCCATGTTACGAATCACTGAACTCAAGCTGCCAATCGATCATCCCGAAGAAGACCTGCGCGTCGCCATCGTGCAACGCCTGGGCATCGCCAGCGATGACTTGCTCGATTTCACCTTGTTCAAGCGCAGCTACGATGCGCGCAAAAAGTCCTCCGAACTGTGCTTCATCTACACCATCGACCTCAACGTACGCGACGAGGCCAAGGTGCTGGGCAAGTTCGCCGATGACCGTAACGTCAACGTGGCGCCGGATGTCAGCTACAAGTTCGTCGGCCAGGCGCCGAGCGATCTGAGTCAACGCCCGATCGTGGTCGGCTTCGGCCCGTGCGGCATATTCGCCGGCTTGCTGCTGGCGCAAATGGGCTTCAAGCCGATCATCCTCGAGCGCGGCACCGAAGTGCGCCAGCGCACCAAGGACACCTGGGGCCTGTGGCGTAAAAGCGTGCTCAACCCCGAATCCAACGTGCAGTTCGGCGAAGGCGGCGCGGGCACGTTCTCCGACGGCAAACTGTACAGCCAGATCAAGGATCCGAAGTTCCTTGGCCGCAAAGTGCTGCACGAGTTCGTCAAGGCCGGCGCACCGGAAGAAATCCTCTACGTCAGCAAACCGCACATCGGTACGTTCCGCCTGACCGGTATGGTCGAGACCATGCGTGAAGAGATCCGCGCCCTGGGTGGTGAAGTGCGCTTCCAGGAGCGCGTCACCGATGTCCTGATCGAAGACGGCCAAGTGGTCGGCGTCGAGTTGGGCAGCGGCGAAACCTTGCATTCCAGGCACGTGGTTCTGGCTCTGGGCCACAGCGCCCGTGACACCTTCCGCATGCTCCACGGGCGCGGCGTATTCATGGAAGCCAAGCCGTTCTCGGTGGGTTTCCGTATCGAACACCCGCAATCGCTGATCGACCGTGCGCGACTGGGCAAATACGCCGGCCATCCAAAACTCGGCGCCGCCGATTACAAACTGGTGCACCACGCCAAGAACGGTCGTTCGGTCTACAGCTTCTGCATGTGCCCGGGCGGCACGGTGGTAGCGGCAACTTCCGAGCCGAACCGGGTGGTCACCAACGGCATGAGCCAATACTCGCGTAACGAGCGCAACGCCAACTCCGGCATCGTCGTCGGCATCACCCCGGAAGTCGATTATCCGGGCGGACCGCTGGCCGGGATCGAGTTGCAGGAACGCCTGGAGTCCCACGCGTTCATTCTCGGCGGCAGCGACTACAAGGCCCCGGCGCAATTGGTGGGTGACTTCATCAATGGCACACCTTCGACCGAACTGGGTGAAGTTGAACCGTCCTATAAACCGGGCGTAGCGCTCGGCGATCTGGCGCTGGCTTTGCCGGACTTCGCCATTGAAGCCATTCGTGAAGCGTTGCCGGCGTTCGAGAAACAGATTCGCGGTTATTCGCTGCACGATGCGGTGCTGACCGGGATTGAAACCCGTACATCGTCGCCGTTGCGCATTACCCGCAACGAGTCGTTGCAGAGCATGAACGTCAAAGGCCTGTTCCCGGCCGGTGAAGGCGCGGGTTACGCGGGCGGGATTCTGTCGGCGGGTGTGGATGGCATTCGCATCGCCGAAGCTGTGGCTCGCGACATTCTCGGCCTGCAAGCTTGATCACTTAAACCTGTGGGAGATTCTATGGTTCATGCCTAGCCCCTAAACCGCTTTAGGTGAGTATTCGCTCTGGTTTTTCAACAGAGCAAATACCACCCGGGCAAGCTTGCGGGCTAGTGCGACCAGTGCTTGGGTA
>NZ_CAXAPN010000019.1:0-122431 GCF_963971015.1 Pseudomonas sp. RA_15y_Pfl2_54 | reverse complement strand
CATCCCGAACTCAGCAGTGAAACGATGCATCGCCGATGGTAGTGTGGGGTTTCCCCATGTGAGAGTAGGTCATCGTCAAGATTAAATTCCGAAACCCCAATTGCGAAAGCAGTTGGGGTTTTGTTTTTTGGCTCGAAAAAGCTTCCTTAGAGTAACTGTCCGGTCACCCACTCCTGATCGTTCTCCAAATTAGCCAGGATAGTAGACACCATTTTTTAGTGCGCACTATCTTGGAGGTAGGGTAGCGTTCGGACGCTTACTTCGCTATCGACACACTTTCTAACCGATATCCATAACCGTAAATTGTCAGCAGTTGCCAACCCCGATCCGCTGTGAGTCCTAGCTTGTTGCGCAGGCGATAAATGTGGGTATCCAGAGGTCTCGAGGAAGCCACTTCTTCATGGGGCCAGAAGCGCTCGTAAAGATAGTCGCGTGATAACGGCCGACCGAGATTGCTGAACAGACAGCGCGCCAACCGATATTCGCGCTCCGTCATGACGATCGCCTTGCCTTCGCGGGTGACGCTCAGTTCGGCGTCATCGAAGGTCAAATCATTGAAGCAGCGGACTTCAGTAGCGGCTGTACGTTGCAGACTGTGTCGGCGCAGTACCGCAGCAACTCGAGCCTTCAGTTCGTTGGGGCGAAACGGTTTGCTGACATAGTCATCAGCTCCCGCATTCAACGCCTGGACGATATCGCTTTCTCCGTCGCGACTGGTAAGCATGATCGCGGCCGGTGGTGCTTCCATGTGTTCGCGGGTCCAGCGCAAAAGGGCCAGGCCGGAGAGGTCGGGGAGTTGCCAGTCGAGGATTAGCAGGTCGAAGGTTTCCCGGCGTAACTGTCGCAGCAGGTCTTCGCCACGTTCGAAGCTGTGCAGTGACCATGGCTGGTCTCCGACTTCAGCCATTTGTTGCAGGGTTTGCTCGACCCGGCGCAGTTCGGCGGGCTCGTCGTCCAGTATTGCAACGCGCATACGCGGTTCTTCCCTGTTGCTGGGGCGGTGGGGTGTCGACAATACCGGCTCGCCCATCGCTATGAAAGTATGCGGCCGCCATTGGTCGACGTCCGCTATGATTCTCCGTTCTACGTCTTCAGACCTGTGGCCTATGAAACCATTCACCTACCCCTGCCGTTTTTCCCATGAATGATCGGCGTCGGTACGAAAGTCGTGAACCCAGCCAAGTGCAGCGACTGTTTCGACAGTTGGTACGCGAGTGGTTGTGGATAAGTCTAGTGCTGTTGCCGCTGACTGCATTGCTGTCCTATCGCGCGCAGATCAACCTGCACGCTGCGGGTCCTGGGGGGGGAGCGATGCTGTCGGTCGGCATGGTGGCGTTTGTGTTGGGTTTGCTGCTTTGGCGTCCGCGCTGGGCGCTCTGGATAACGCTGACAGGCATGGCGTGTGCGCTGATGGCCAGTGCCGGGCTCGCTGAAATGCGACGTTGGTGGTCGCCGACACCTGCGGTACTGGGCATGTTGTTCGGCTATTTGATTTGGAACTGGCGACGTCTGAGTGTGGTGTTGACCTACTTCGGTTGGGAGTTGGCGCGGTTGGACAGCGAGCCGAAAGTCTTTCCCGAACGACGCCGCACACAACTCACCGGCGCCGATCGATTGCAGGGCCAGATCATGGCGCTTGAGCAAGCCATGAGCCGCACCCGTGATACCCGGCGTTTCATCGCTGACGGCCTGGAATACCTGCCGGTCGCGACACTGATCAGCGATCCAAAGGGGCAAATCCTGCTGGGCAATCGAAAGGCTCGCCATCTCTTCGAAAATCAACTGGTGGGCGACGATATCCTCGTTCAACTGGCGCGCCTCGGTTATCCAGAGTTGTCTACCGAGCCACACCCACTGTTGTCCGCGCTGCCACTGTTGGAGTTCAGAGATCACAAGGAACGCAGTCTGCGCCTGGAACGTGCGGCACTGCTGCCGGTAGACGGTGACACGCCCATCGGCTGGCTGTTGAGCCTGACAGATCTGAGTGCTGAACGCGCGGCGGAAGAACAGCGCGGTGTGTTGCTGCGCTTTCTCTCCCATGATCTGCGTGCTCCGCACTCGGCGATTCTCGCGTTGCTCGACGTCCACGGTCATCAGGCTGGTGCTGACTCGCCGTTGTTTGAACAGATTGAGCGTCAGGTCCGTCGCGCTCTGGATCTGACCGATGGCTTCGTGCTGCTGGCGCGCGCCGAATCTGAGGCCTATCAGTTTCAGCCAACGTTGTTCGCGATGTTGGTGCTCGACGTGCTGGATCAGGTCTTACCCATTGCCCAGCAAAAACGCATCGATGTGTTTCACGACATGGATGAGCAATCTCAGGAGCGGCTGATACAGGCCGACCAGGGGTTGCTGACCCGTGCCTTGTTCAACTTGCTGGAAAACGCGATCAAATACAGCCCGGCGGATAGCCGGATCGCGCTGCGTGTCAGTTGTGGCGGCGAATGGCTGCAGTGTGAGTTGACCGATCAGGGCAAGGGCATTGCCGCGCAGGAACTGCCGGATTTGTTCAGTCAGTACCGGCGTTTTTCATCCGCCCAAGGCATTGATGGTGTAGGCCTGGGCCTGTCGATGGTCAAGGCTGTGGTCGATCACCATGGTGGCCGCATCGAGTGCCGCAGCGTGGTTGATCAGGGCACCACGTTTGTCCTTGAGTTGCCGCTGATCCCTGAGTAAACAGATACAAAAAACCGGCTATATCAGCCGGTTTTTTTACATCCGAAAAAAACTTATGCACCATTTACGGCGTTTTATGAGCTTGGGAAATATATAAGTAAATCAATCTCTTATATTGAATATTCAAGCTTTTTCAACAAAACCGTACACAGGTTATCCACAAAATCTCAGACAGCCATTTGATCGCTGGCGGCGGGGGCTTGTGGGGCCGGTGGCAGTGAACCCATGTCGCGCTGGGTCTTCTCGTTCCACGCTTGCACACGGTCATTGAGTTCGGCGATGGCGCGGGGGCCAGTACCTTCGGCATACATCGGCTCGCCGATGACCACCGTGATCACACCGGATTTTTTCCCCCAGCCGATTTTCGGCCAGAATTTGCCGGCATTGTGTGCAATCGGCAGCACCGGAAGTGCAGCATTTACCGCCAAAGCGCTGCCACTGCGGGAGAACTTGCCGACAGTGCCAAAAGGAACGCGTGTACCTTCAGGGAAGATCAGCACCCAAACGTTGTCCTTGAGCAGTTCATCACCTTTGGCCGCGACTTGTTTAAGCGCGGCTTTCGGGTTGTCGCGATCGATTGCGATCGGCCGCAGCATCGCCATGGCCCAGCCGAAGAACGGCACGTAAAGCAGTTCGCGCTTGAGCACCTGGCTCAGCGGCGAGAAATACGCGGAGAGAAAGAACGTCTCCCAAGTGCTCTGGTGGTTCGATTGAATCACGCAGGGCTGGTCAGGCACGTTTTGCGCGCCTTTGATTTCGTAACGGATACCCAGAAACACCTTGGTCAACCACAAGGCGCAACGGCACCAGTACACGTTGATAAAACGATAACGCGCCTTGAATGGCAGAAAGGGCGCGATGAAAAAGCTCAGGCTGCACCACAGCAAGGAGGTGGTGCCCAGCAGCAGGTAAAAGAGGAAGATTCTGATGGCCCGCAGTATCGACATGGCGACGTTTACCGTTACGGGCAATGCCCGACTGTTCAAGCGCACTCCCGATCAATCCCTGGTCAGGAATTTCAGAAGTACTCTAGTTGTGGATAAGTTCTGCGGCAATCGCCGCTAGATCGTCAAAAATCAGAGTGCCAACCGGCAGGGTTTTGCCCTGAGTCTTTTCGCCTTTCCCGGTCTTTACCAAAACGGGTTGTGAATCGACGGCTTTGGCGGCCTCCAGGTCACCAAGGCTGTCACCGACGAACCAGACATGGGTCAGTTCGATGTTGTAATGCGCCGCGATGGTTTTCAACATCCCCGGTTTAGGTTTGCGGCAATCGCACCCCTCGTCCGGCCCATGCGGGCAATACACGATCAAACCGACCTCGCCACCCTGCTCCGCCACCAGTTCGCGCAAGCGCGTGTGCATGGCGTCGAGGGTGGCGAGGTCGTAGTAGCCGCGAGCAATGCCTGACTGGTTGGTGGCGACCGCCACCGTCCAGCCGTCCTTGCTCAACTGCGCAATCGCCTCGATCGAGCCGGGCAAAGGAATCCACTCCTCCACCGACTTGATGTAAGCGTCGGAGTCGTAATTGATCACTCCGTCACGATCGAGAATCAGCAGTTTCAACAGCAATCCCTCAACCCAGCAGCGAAATGTCGGCCACGCCCAGGAACAGGCCACGCAGTCGCGCCAGCAGCGCGTAACGGTTGGCCCGCACATTGGCGTCTTCGGCATTGACCATCACGGCGTCAAAGAACGCATCCACCGGTTCACGCAATGCCGCCAGGCGTGCCAGCGATTCGTTGTACTGACGCGCGGCGGCCATTGGCTGTACAGCCTGATCCGCTTGCTGGATCGCCGAATACAGCGAGAACTCGTTGGCATTGTCGAAGTACTTGGCCTGTACCTCAGTCGGTACAGCGCCTTCAAGCTTGCTCAGCAAGTTGGAAACACGCTTGTTGACCGCCGCCAGCGCTGCCGCCTCCGGCAGTTTGCGGAAGGCCTGAACCGCTTGTACACGCTGGTCGAAGTCCAGCGCCGAACCTGGCTTCAGGGCACGTACCGACAGGTAGGTCGCCACGTCCACGCCTTCGTCTTCGTAACGCGCACGCAGACGGTCGAAGATGAATTCCAGCACGGAGTCGTTGAGGCCGGCAGCCTTGACCTTGGCACCGAACGCATTCACGGCGAAGGCCACGGCGTCGTTCAGGTCCAGATCCAGTTGTTTCTCGATCAGGATGCGCAGCACGCCGAGAGCCGCACGGCGCAGGGCGTACGGGTCTTTGCTGCCGGTTGGCAGCATGCCGATGCCAAAGATGCCGACCAGCGTGTCCAGTTTGTCAGCGATCGCGACGGCGGCACCGGTCAGGGTCGCCGGCAGTTCAGCACCGGCGCCGCGTGGCATGTACTGCTCGTTCAGTGCCAGCGCGACATCTTCCGGCTCGCCGTCATTGAGGGCGTAGTAGTAGCCGGCGACACCTTGCATCTCCGGGAACTCGCCGACCATTTCGGTGGCCAGGTCGCACTTCGACAGCAGGCCAGCGCGGGCAGCCCACGACGCGTTGCCGCCGATGCGTGCGGCGATATAAGCCGCCAGTTTCGAAACGCGCTCGGCCTTGTCGTAGACGCTGCCGAGTTTTTCCTGGAACACCACGTTCTTCAGGCGATCGTTGAAAACTTCGAGTTTCTGCTTCTTGTCTTGCTTGAAGAAGAACTCGGCGTCGGTCAGGCGTGGGCGAACCACTTTCTCGTTACCGGCGATGATCTGCTGCGGATCTTTGCTTTCAATGTTGGCGACGGTGATGAAGCGTGGCAGCAACTTGCCGTCGGCATCCAGCAGGCAGAAATACTTCTGGTTGTCCTGCATGGTGGTGATCAGTGCTTCCTGCGGCACGTCGAGGAAACGCTCCTCGAACGAGCACACCAGCGGCACCGGCCATTCAACCAGTGCGGTCACTTCGTCGAGCAGCGCCGGCGGAACGATTGCGGTGCCTTCCTGGCGGGTGGCCAGTTCTTCGGTGCGCTTGCTGATGATCTCGCGACGCTCGTTGGCATCGGCCAACACATAAGCGGCGCGCAGGTCGGCGAGGTAGCTCGACGGCGAGCCGATGCGAACGCTTTGCGGGTGGTGGAAGCGGTGACCACGAGAGTCACGGCCAGCCTTCTGCGCGAGGATGGTGCAGTCGATGACCTGGTCGCCGAGCAGCATCACCAGCCATTGGGTCGGACGCACGAACTCTTCCTTGCGCGCACCCCAACGCATGCGTTTCGGGATTGGCAGGTCGTTCAGCGAATCTTCGACGATGGTCGGCAGCAGGCTCGCGGTCGGCTTGCCGGCGATGTTCTGGCTGTAGCGCAGTTTTGGGCCGCTCTGGTCGATTTCGCTCAGATCGACGCCGCACTTCTTGGCAAAGCCCAAGGCTGCTTGCGTTGGATTGCCTTCAGCGTCGAACGCCGCCTGACGTGGCGGGCCGTCCAGGTTGATGCTGCGATCCGGCTGCTGGGTGGCCAGCGCGGTGATCAATACAGCCAGACGACGCGGCGCGGCGTAGACGGTTTTCGTCTCGTAGCTCAGGCCGGCGGCTTGCAGGCCCTTGTCGATACCGGCGAGGAACGCGTCGGCCAAAGTGTTCAGGGCTTTGGGTGGCAGTTCTTCGGTGCCCAGTTCAACCAGAAAATCTTGCGCACTCATTGTGCAGCCTCCAGCTTGGCCAGTACTTCGTCACGCAGGTCCGGGGTCGCCATCGGGAAGCCCAGCTTGGCGCGAGCCAGCAGGTAGGCTTGCGCAACGGAACGCGCCAGGGTGCGCACGCGCAGAATGTATTGCTGACGCGCGGTCACCGAGATCGCCCGGCGCGCGTCCAGCAGGTTGAAGGTGTGCGAGGCCTTCAACACCATTTCGTAGCTCGGCAACGGCAGCGGCTGGTCGAGTTCGATCAGGCGCTTGGCTTCGCCTTCATAGAAGTCGAACAATTCGAACAGTTTGTCGACGTTGGCGTGTTCGAAGTTGTAAGTGGATTGTTCCACTTCGTTCTGGTGGAACACGTCGCCATAGGTCACTTTGCCCATCGGGCCGTCAGCCCAGACCAGGTCGTAGACCGAGTCCACGCCTTGCAGGTACATGGCCAGACGTTCCAGACCGTAGGTGATCTCGCCGGTCACCGGGTAGCACTCGATGCCGCCCGCTTGCTGGAAGTAGGTGAACTGAGTGACTTCCATCCCGTTGAGCCAGACTTCCCAGCCCAGACCCCAGGCGCCGAGGGTCGGCGATTCCCAGTTGTCTTCGACGAAGCGAATGTCGTGGACCAGTGGGTCCAGGCCGACATGCTTGAGGGAGCCCAGGTACAGCTCCTGGAAGTTGTCCGGGTTCGGTTTCAGGACTACCTGAAACTGATAGTAGTGCTGCAGACGGTTCGGGTTTTCGCCGTAGCGGCCGTCAGTTGGACGGCGACTTGGCTGCACGTAGGCGGCGTTCCAGGTTTCCGGGCCGATGGCGCGCAGGAAGGTCGCGGTGTGGAAAGTGCCGGCGCCTACTTCCATATCGTAGGGCTGAAGTACCACACAACCTTGCTCGGCCCAGTATTGCTGGAGCGCGAGGATCAAGTCTTGGAAGGTACGCACGGCTGGCGTAGGCTGGCTCACGAAATTCACCTGTTTCTTGGGCTGCGATTTAAAGAGCGGGAGTATACCCGATTCGTTGCTGCGCACGCCCCCTGGAGCCTTATGCCACGCTGCTTTTGGTGTACCGAAGATCCGCTGTACATGGCTTATCACGATCAGGAGTGGGGCACGCCGCTACGCGATGCGCAGGGTTTGTTCGAGTTGCTTTTGCTCGAAGGGTTCCAGGCCGGGCTTTCCTGGATCACCGTACTGCGCAAACGCGAGCGTTATCGCCAGGTGTTGTTCGGCTTCGACGTCCAGCGCGTCGCGCAGATGACTGACGCCGAAATCGACGAATTGATGCGCGATCCGGGGATCATCCGCAACCGCCTCAAACTCAATGCTGCCCGGCGCAATGCCCAGGCGTGGCTGGCGCTGGAGAACCCGGTGGAGTTTCTCTGGTCGTTCGTTGGCGACCAATCGATCGTCAATCACTTCAAGGATCGCAGCGAAGTCCCGGCCATCACCCCCGAAGCGCTGGCGATGAGCAAAGCCCTGAAAAAGGCCGGGTTCACGTTCGTCGGCCCGACCATTTGCTACGCGCTGATGCAGGCCTCGGGCATGGTCATGGATCACACGCAGGACTGCGACCGCTACGCGCAACTCGTCAACGGCGGTTAGAATGGCCGCCTCGCGCACAGCACAAGATCAGGAGTGACCTGTGGAAAAGTTTAAAGGCGCCTTGCTGGTAGGCGCTCTGCGGCTGTTTGCCCTGCTGCCATGGCGGGCGGTGCAGGCCGTGGGTTCGGCGATCGGCTGGATCATGTGGAAAACCCCCAACCGTTCACGCGACGTGGTGCGGATCAACCTCGCCAAGTGTTTTCCTCAGATGGACCCGGCTGAGCGTGAACGTCTGGTCGGCCAGAGCCTGAAAGACATTGGCAAGTCCCTGACCGAAAGCGCCTGCGCCTGGATCTGGCCAGCCCAGCGTTCCATTGATCTGGTGCGCGAAGTCGAAGGCCTCGACATCCTCAAGGATGCACTGGCCTCGGGTAAAGGCGTGGTCGGTATCACCAGCCACCTGGGAAACTGGGAAGTGCTCAACCACTTCTATTGCAGCCAGTGCAAACCGATCATTTTCTACCGTCCGCCCAAGCTCAAGGCTGTGGATGAATTGCTGCGCAAACAGCGCGTGCAGTTGGGCAACAAAGTCGCCGCTTCCACCAAAGAAGGCATCCTCAGCGTCATCAAGGAAGTGCGCAAAGGTGGTGCGGTGGGCATTCCGGCCGACCCGGAACCGGCCGAATCCGCCGGGATCTTCGTGCCGTTCTTCGCCACTCAGGCGCTGACCAGCAAATTCGTACCGAACATGCTCGCTGGCGGCAAAGCGGTTGGCGTGTTCCTGCATGCATTGCGTCTGCCCGATGGTTCCGGCTACAAAGTGATCCTCGAAGCCGCGCCCGACGCCATGTACAGCACCGATACCGAGACGTCCTGCGCGGCCATGAGCCAAGTGGTCGAGCGTTATGTGGCGGCGTATCCGAGCCAGTACATGTGGAGCATGAAGCGTTTCAAGAAACGTCCACCGGGCGAGGAGCGCTGGTACTGAGGCGTTGGAGATCATGATTGGCATGATCTGTGGATAACTTCACCTCCAGGGTTATCCACAACCGTTCATTCAAGGGCGCAGCAGATGTCCGAACACCGCAAATCATTGCGTATCAAGATCAGTCACGACAGCTTTGGCGAATGCCTTGGGCAAACGCGCAACCTGTCGCCTACCGGGGTGTATGTCCAGCATTCGCGTTTGGCGTCATTGCCCAAGGGCGCGGTGGTTTACGGGCAGGTGCAGGATTTACCCACAGGCGCGCCACGAGTGCGGATGGAAGTGGTGACGGTGGATGCCGACGGGATCGGCTTGCGCTATCTGTAGATCATTGCGCCTGACGATCGAGCTTCTTCAGAAACACCGTCATTTCCTTCTCGGCCTGCTTGTCGCCATGGGCGCGGGCCGCTTCCAGACCTTGCTCCCAGGCGTGGCGTGCGGCGGCGCTATCGCCGAGCGCCAGTTGCGCCTTGCCCAACAGTTTCCACGCCGCCGAATATTTCGGATCGAAACCGACACAGCGCTCAAAGTGCTCGGCAGCCTTGGCGTTCTCTCCCAGGTCCAAGTATCCCTTACCCAGGCCAAAGCGCAGCAGGGCGTTATCCACACCCTTGGCGAGCATTTTTTCCAGGGATTGGAGCATTTGTGGATTCCTTTCTGTGGAGTGTCAGGTGTTGCTGGGGGTTAGTGAGGCCGCCTTCGCCAGCAAGCCCCACCATTGGAATGCATTCCCCTGTGGGAGCGGGCTTGCCCGCGAAGAGGCCTGTGCTGTTACCGCCACACTCAGAAGAAGCTCAATCCGACGTGGAACAACTTCTCCACATCCCGGATATGCTTTTTATCCACAAGGAACAGAATTACATGGTCACCCGCTTCGATCACGGTGTCGTCGTGGGCGATGATCACTTGTTCATTGCGGATGACGGCGCCGATGGTGGTACCCGGTGGCAGGCCGATTTTATCGATGGGCTTGCCGATCACCTTGCTTGATTTGGCGTCACCGTGGGCAATCGCCTCGATGGCCTCCGCCGCACCGCGACGCAATGAGTGAACGCTGACGATATCGCCACGGCGCACGTGGGCCAGCAAGGTGCCGATGGTCGCCAGTTGCGGGCTGATGGCGATGTCGATGTCGCCGCCCTGGATCAGGTCGACATAAGCCGGGTTGTTGATGATCGTCATCACTTTCTTAGCCCCCAGCCGTTTGGCCAGCAGCGACGACATGATGTTGGCTTCGTCATCGTTGGTCAGGGCGAGGAAGATATCGGCGTCGGCGATGTTCTCTTCCAGCAGCAAGTCGCGGTCCGACGCGCTGCCCTGCAGCACCACGGTGCTGTCGAGGGTGTCGGAGAGATAGCGGCAACGTGCCGGGCTCATCTCGATGATCTTCACCTGATAACGGCTTTCGATGGCCTCGGCCAAGCGTTCGCCGATCTGCCCGCCACCGGCGATGACGATGCGTTTGTAGGTTTCGTCGAGACGGCGCATTTCACTCATCACAGCGCGAATATCCTCACGCGCAGCGATGAAGAAGACTTCGTCATCGGCTTCGATCACCGTGTCGCCCTGAGGCAGGATCGGCCGGTCGCGGCGGAAAATCGCTGCCACACGGGTCTCGACATTCGGCATGTGTTCACGCAACTGGCGCAGTTGCTGACCCACCAGCGGCCCGCCGTAATACGCACGCACGGCCACCAGTTGCGCCTTGCCCTCGGCGAAGTCGATCACCTGCAAGGCGCCGGGATGCTGGATCAGGCGCTTGATGTAATTGGTGACCACTTGCTCGGGGCTGATCAGCACGTCGACCGGAATCGCTTCGTTCTGGAACAGTTGTTCCTCGCGGGCCAGGTAAGACGCTTCGCGCACCCGGGCGATTTTGGTCGGGGTGTGGAACAGCGTGTGGGCGACCTGGCAGGCAACCATGTTGGTTTCGTCGCTGTTGGTCACCGCAACCAGCATGTCGGCGTCGTCCGCGCCGGCCTGACGCAGCACCGACGGCAGCGAGCCACGGCCCTGAATGGTGCGGATGTCGAGGCGGTCGCCGAGGTCGCGCAGGCGCTCGCCGTCCGTGTCGACCACCGTGATGTCGTTGGCCTCGCTGGCCAAATGTTCAGCCAGCGAACCGCCGACCTGTCCTGCACCGAGGATGATGATTTTCATCCAGTCACTCCGTTGAATCCGTTTAGCCGCGAGAGGCAGCGATCTTGATCAGCTTGGCGTAGTAGAAACCGTCATGGCCACCCTGCTGGGCCAGCAATTGGCGACCATGGGGCTGCTTGATCCCGGCCGTCGTTGCCAGATCGAGTTCCCGTGCGCCCGCCGTGCGTTCGAGGAACGCGGCAATCACTTCGGTGTTCTCGGTCGGCAAAGTCGAGCAAGTGGCGTAGAGCACAATGCCGCCGACTTCGAGGGTTTTCCACATTGCGTCGAGCAACTCGCCTTGCAGTTGCGCCAGAGCCGCGATGTCGTCGGCCTGGCGGGTCAGTTTGATGTCCGGATGGCGGCGGATGACGCCAGTGGCCGAACACGGTGCGTCGAGCAGGATGCGCTGGAACGGTTTGCCGTCCCACCATACTGCCGTTTCGCGACCGTCGGCGGCGATCAGTTCGGCGCTCAGCCCCAACCGTTCAAGGTTCTCTCTGACTCGCACCAGACGCTTGGCTTCCAGATCCACCGCTACCACGCCAGCCAGCGCAGGTTCTGCCTCAAGGATGTGGCAGGTCTTGCCTCCCGGGGCGCAGCAGGCATCGAGCACCCGCTGGCCCGGAGCGAGGTCAAGCAAGTCGGCGGCCAGTTGCGCCGCTTCGTCCTGCACGCTGATCCAGCCATCGGCAAAACCCGGCAGGCTGCGCACGTCGGCGGCGGCTTCGAGGACGATGCCGTCGCGGCTGTAAATGCACGGTGTCGCCGCGATACCGGCGTCAGTCAGCAACCCCAGGTAGGCGTCGCGACTGTGATGACGGCGATTGACCCGCAGAATCATCGGCGGATGCGCGTTGTTGGCTTCGCAGATCGCTTCCCACTGCTCGGGCCAGAAAGCTTTCAGGGATTTTTGCAGCCAGCGGGGGTGGGCGGTACGCACCACCGGATCACGCTCCAGTTCGGCGAAAATCGGTTCGCTCTCGCGTTGCGCGTTACGCAGCACGGCGTTGAGCAAACCCTTGGCCCAAGGCTTTTTCAGCTTGTCGGCGCACCCTACCGTTTCACCGATGGCGGCGTGGGCCGGCACACGGGTGTAGAGCAGTTGGTAGAGCCCGACCAGCAGCAGTGCCTCGACATCGGCGTCGGCGGCCTTGAAGGGTTTCTGCAGCAGTTTTTCCGCCAGCGCCGACAAGCGTGGCTGCCAGCGCGCTGTGCCGAACGCCAGATCCTGAGTGAAGCCGCGATCGCGATCCTCGACCTTGTCCAGTTGTGTCGGCAGGGAACTGTTCAGCGAGGCTTTGCCACTCAGTACCGCGGCGAGTGCCTTGGCGGCGGCCAGACGCGGGTTCATTGCGCGGCCACCGCAGCGCCCAGCACGGTGCCGACAGCGAATTTCTCACGACGGCTGTTGAACAGGTCGCTGAAGTTCAGCGCCTTGCCGCCGGGCAATTGCAGACGGGTCAGGCACAGTGCCTGTGCGCCGCACGCGACGATCAAGCCGTCCTTGCTGGCGCTGAGGATGGTGCCCGGTGCGCCGTTGCCTTCGGCGAGCGTCGCCGCCAGCACTTTCAACGCTTCACCGTTGAGGGTGCTGTGGGTGATCGGCCATGGATTGAAGGCGCGGACCAGACGCTCCAGCTCAACGGCCGGGCGGCTCCAGTCGATGCGCGCTTCGTCCTTGTTGAGTTTGTGCGCGTAGGTGGCGAGGTCATCGTTCTGCACTTCGCCTTCCAGCGTTCCGGCAGCGAGACCGGCAATCGCCTGCACCACGGCCGGTGGGCCCAGCTCGGCGAGACGGTCGTGGAGACTGCCGCCGGTGTCTTCGGCGCTGATCGGTGTGACGACCTTGAGCAGCATCGGCCCGGTGTCGAGGCCCGCCTCCATGCGCATCACGGTCACGCCACTTTCGGCATCGCCCGCTTCCACGGCTCGCTGAATTGGCGCTGCACCGCGCCAGCGTGGCAATAAGGAGGCGTGGCTGTTGATGCAGCCCAGGCGCGGAATATCCAGCACCACTTGCGGCAGGATCAGGCCGTAGGCGACCACCACCATCAAGTCCGGCTTCAGCGCGGCGAGTTCAGCCTGAGCGTCAGCGTTGCGCAAAGTCGGCGGTTGCAACACCTGGATATTATTTTCCAGCGCTAGCTGTTTAACCGGGCTCGGCATCAGTTTTTGCCCGCGACCGGCCGGACGATCCGGTTGGGTGTAGACCGCAACGATCTCGTAAGGGCTGCTCAGCAAGGCCTTGAGGTGTTCAGCGGCGAATTCAGGGGTACCGGCAAAAACGATGCGCAGTGGCTCAGTCATGGAAGGCGTCTCATAAAAAGAAAAAGGCTTGCCGCAGCAAGCCTTTGAAGAGGGGCATCAAGCGTTCTGGCGATGCAGCTTTTCCAGTTTCTTCTTGATCCGGTCGCGTTTGAGCGTGGACAGGTAATCGACGAACAATTTGCCGTTGAGGTGGTCGCATTCGTGCTGGATGCACACGGCGAGCAGGCCTTCGGCGATCAGCTCATAGGGCTTGCCGTCGCGGTCCAGCGCCTTGATCCTGACCTTCTGCGGGCGGTCGACGTTTTCGTAGAAACCCGGCACCGAGAGGCAGCCTTCCTGATACTGATCCATTTCTTCGGTCAGCGATTCGAACTCGGGGTTGATGAATACCCGTGGTTCGGTGCGGTCTTCGGAAAGGTCCATCACAACGATACGTTGGTGCACATTGACCTGGGTCGCGGCGAGGCCGATGCCCGGCGCTTCATACATTGTTTCAAACATGTCATCGACCAACTGACGCACTTCGTCGTCCACTACGGCCACAGGCTTGGCGATAGTACGCAGACGCGGGTCCGGAAATTCGAGGATGTTTAAAATGGCCATAGGCTGATTGCTGCACGTATTGAGTAAAGTCGGGTCGATGGCCTGGCAGGTCCGAAGATGCAGGCTACCGTTGTGAAGCGTAGCTAATGCAGTTTGCAGTAGCGAGCCACGGGGGCTCTGACGGTTCACGCGAACGCACATGATAAAGGGATTCGCTGCATGAGGAAAACACTACTCGCCCTGCTGCTTCTGGCTTCGGCCGGCGTGGCGCAAGGGCAAGTGCAACTCAGGGATGGTTTTCCACAGCAATACACGGTGGTTTCGGGGGATACCCTCTGGGATATCTCCGGCAAATACCTGCGTGAGCCCTGGCAATGGCCACTGTTGTGGCGGGCCAATCCGCAAATTGAAAACCCCAACCTGATCTACCCCGGCGACACGCTGACGCTCAATTACGTCAACGGCCAGCCGCAACTGACCCTCAACCGTGGCGAGTCACGGGGCACGATCAAGCTGTCGCCACGAATTCGCACCAGCCCGGTGGCCGAGGCGATTCCGAGCATCCCACTGAAATCGATCAACAGTTTTCTGCTGAGCAACCGCATCGTCGACAAGGTCGAGGACTTCGACAAGGCGCCGTACATCGTTGCCGGTGATGCCGAACGGGTGCTCAGCGGCACCGGAGACCGCATCTTCGCTCGCGGCCATTTCGACCCGAACCAGCCGGTTTACGGGATTTTCCGCCAGGGCAAGGTCTACACCGATCCGCAGACCAAGGAGTTTCTGGGGATCAACGCCGACGACATCGGTGGTGGTGAAATCGTTGCCACCGAAGGCGACGTCGCCACCCTCGCCCTGCAACGCACCACTCAGGAAGTGCGCCTCGGCGACCGTTTGTTCAGCGGCGAAGAGCGTTCGATCAATTCGACCTTCATGCCCAGCGCCCCGGCCAGCAACATCAACGGGGTGATCATCGACGTGCCCCGCGGCGTCACCCAGATCGGTGTGATGGACGTGGTCACCCTGAACAAGGGCAAACGCGATGGTTTGGCCGAAGGCAATGTGCTGGTGGTGATGAAAACCGGGGAAACCGTGCGTGACCGCATCACCGGCCAACCCTTGAAAATTCCCGACGAACGCGCCGGATTGCTGATGGTGTTCCGCACCTACGAAAAGCTCAGCTACGGCCTCGTGCTCAACGCATCGCGCTCGCTGGCGGTGCTCGACAAGGTGCGCAATCCGTAAGCGTGCCCAACAAGTTACCAACAGAGTTATCCACAGCTTGTTCCGAATGGTTCGGGGCTTATAACGATCAAGGATGATCCATGATGATGTCTGTCTGTACGCCCGTTTCCCCGGCGGAACTGGAAGCGCGCCTGCGCCTGCACCGCTTGCCGGAAATCGGCCCGAAGCGGTTTGCCAAATTGCTCGAAGCCTTCGGCTCGGCTTCCAAAGCCATCAGCGCCCCGGCAAGCGCCTGGCGCTCGCTGGGTTTGCCAGCGGCATGCGCTGAAGCGCGGCGCTGTCTTGAAGTGCGCGAGGGCGCCAGTCATGCAATGCGCTGGCTAGAGCGCCCAGGTCAGCATTTGCTGATGTGGGATCAACCGGATTACCCGGCCTTGTTGGCACAGATTCCCGATCCGCCACCGCTGCTGTTCGTGGCTGGCGATCCGCTTATTCTGGAGAAACCGCAACTGGCGATGGTGGGCAGTCGACGCGCTTCGCGTCCGGGAATGGACACAGCGGCGGCGTTTTCCCGCAGCCTCGCCGGGGCTGGTTTTGTCATCAACAGTGGCTTGGCGTTGGGTATTGATGCCGCCGCGCATCAAGCGGCACTGGACGTGGGAGGGCAGACGGTCGGCGTGCTTGGCACGGGTCTGGAAAATTTTTATCCACAGCGCAATCGGCGACTGGCTGACACAATGATTGCCTCGGGCAGCGCGGTGCTTTCGGAGTTCCCGCTGGACGCCGGACCGAGCGCGAGCAACTTCCCGCGACGTAACCGGATCATAAGTGGCTTGTCCCTTGGTGTATTGGTGGTGGAGGCAAGTGTCGCCAGTGGTTCGTTGATCACCGCGCGGCTGGCGGCGGAGCAGGGGCGCGAGGTTTACGCCATTCCTGGCTCCATTCATCACCCCGGTGCGCGGGGTTGTCACCAGTTGATCCGCGATGGCGCGGTGCTGGTGGAAACCATCGAACATATTCTTGAAGCGCTGCGTGGCTGGCAGCGTCTACCGATATCCACCGACACCCCGAAAACCGATCACCCACTGCTGCGCCTGCTCCACGCGGCGCCACACACCAGTGAAGCCTTGGTCGCCAGCAGCGGCTGGGCTTTGCCCAAAGTGCTGGCGGCACTGACCGAACTGGAAATGGACGGCCGTGCAGTGTGTGAAAACGGTCGCTGGTTGGCGAGGACACGCTAGGTTTTACAGGGAAGATCGGTAAACTGCGCGAAACCTGTTTGCGGAGAGTTTTTCATGGTCAACAGTTGGCGTGTGCAACAAGCCGCACGAGAGATTCGTGCCGGGGCGGTGATTGCCTATCCAACCGAAGCCGTCTGGGGACTGGGTTGCGACCCGTGGAACGAAGAGGCGGTGGATCGGTTGCTGGCGATCAAGAATCGTTCGGTCGACAAGGGCCTGATTCTGGTCGCCGACAACATCCGCCAGTTCGACTTTCTGTTCGAAGACTTCCCGCAGGAGTGGATCGACCGCATGGCCAGCACCTGGCCAGGGCCGAACACCTGGCTGGTGCCGCACCAGAACCTGCTGCCTGAGTGGGTTACGGGTGTACACGACACCGTGGCGTTGCGAGTCAGCGATCATCCGCAGGTGCGCGACTTGTGCTCGATGGTCGGGCCGCTGATTTCGACCTCGGCCAACCCACAAGGGCGTCCGGCGGCGCGCACGAGGTTGCGGGTCGAACAGTATTTCCGTGGGCAGATCGATCTGGTGCTGGGCGGGGAACTGGGTGGACGCAAGAACCCCAGCGTCATCCGTGATCTGGCCACCGGCAACGTCATTCGTCCCGACTGACGCCCCCCTCAATCGATAGTATGAGTCCTCCTCGCCTTTATAGGGCGAGGAGGGCTGCATATGCCTACGACTTATCTTTCGAGTCACTAACAAATTTCAACAGTTTGTTGTTTATATTTTTCCCGCTTACGTCAGACTTGTCGCCAAGTATTAAAAACAGGTAACTTTTCCCACGTCATTATCAGAAATCGCGCGGTGGCGATATTTCCAAAAGCATCCATTATTTCAATGCGCTCAGAAAACTTCGATAAGTTAACGTCTGCGGAGAAGGAATGGATACTACGGATTTACAATTAACGGATTATCTTCAGTCACTTCAGGCGGAATTGAATGATCGCCATGAAAATTGTCGTGTCGTTATTCTTGAAGCGGGATCAGACACGCGAGAGTTCGAACGATTTATTGGTCGGCAATTTCGGCTTCGATTACAGCATTACATGCTGACATCAAGGGCTGTTTTGCTTGAAAAGAAGCTGGCGATAGTGTCGCGCAGTACTCATTTTTTACTGTATCAACATGAGCAACTGGTGGCGGTATTAAGAGTGACTCCATCGCCGTTCGAATGGGCGTCACTGACGCAGCAACATGTTGCTCCCACCATGGTGCTATCGCGCCATGTCGAGTTCAGCCGGTTGATCACTCTCTCGCAAAACCATCTGCCGGTTCCGATCAACTGTCTGCTGGCGGCCGCCACAGAGTGGGCCATCACGCGCGGTCATGAGGGTGTCGTCGCACTTTGCCGATCGCCACAACGGCGATTGTTCCAACGGTTCGGTCTGACACCGATTACCTCTGAGGCCCTTCATATCGAACAACGCGCCCGCGGCGATTACTGGCTGCTGTCAGCGCAATGGAAGCAAGTTTTCGCCGCCGTGCAACAACCTGCCCATACAACCACCCTGCACCTGGAGAGCCACGATGATCACGCCCGTCAATTTTGAACAACAGTTGAGCCTGCTTGATGAACGAATCGAAAGTTCGTGGGCGGCAATCCTGAATAATTCACGGCTGGTAAAAGCTATACGCGAGGGAAGTGTTTCCAAAGCGTTATATGCAATCTACATGATCGAAACTTTTCACTACACCGCACATAACGCACGAAACCAAGGTCTGGTGGGGGTGCGACATGCCGATAATCCGGTTTATGCAAAGTTCTGTTTTGAACATGCGGCGCAAGAAGTCGGCCATGAAAAAATGGCGTTGCATGATGTCATGAGTCTTGGTCTAAAGAGTGAAAATTTTAAGATTCCGCCGGCAGCTCCGGAAACTGAAGTGCTGATTGCTTATTTATACTGGATTTCCTTTACCGGCAATTCGCTACAACGGCTGGGATACAGTTATTGGGCAGAAAATGCCTATCATTTCATAAATCCGCTGATTAATAGCCTGCGCGAGACACTCTCGCTAAAGCCGGCTCAGTTGACGTTCTTCATGGCGCACTCCGATATTGATGTCGAACACTTCCATGAAATAAAACTCATCCTGCAGCGCACGTGTAAATCTCAGTCCGACTGGGATGCCATTGCGACTGTCATGGAGACCAGTTTGCGCTTGACCGGCAACATGCTTGAAGCCGTCTATGACCAGTATGAAGCCTGGCAAAACGGCCGCGCGCCGCGTTATGACTTCCTTCACGCGTTGGATAAATCATGAAGTCCGCACTTCGATTTTCAGGGCTGGCGGAGGGAAACCCGCATGGCTGACTATTTCGATCGTCTGAACTATGCACTGGGGGATGAAGACACCGCGCTTGAATACGCGATCCTGCCCCAACGTGCCAGGCATGTGGTGGGTGTCGCCGGGAGTGGCGGACGTCTTCTACCGCTGCTGGCCCGCAGGCCGGTGCGGATGACCTGTACCGATATCAGTGCGCCCCAACTGGCGTTCACGCGGTTGCGGTTTGCCCTGCTGCAACAGACCGATCATGAGTCGTTCATGGCATTCATGGGTTACCGGACAGACGTTTTGGCCAAACAACGCCAGTCCCTGTTTCAGCATCTGGATTTGCCCCGGACCGATCGCCGCTGGCTGTCAGAGTTGTTCCAGTCCCGTCAATGGCAAGCGCCGATCTACATGGGCGCCTTCGAGCAGGCCCTGCAGCGGTTGGCGATGGTCAATCGACTTTTTACCGGCAAAGCGGGTCGAGGCATCTTTGAACACAACGATCTTGGCGAGCAAACGCAATATTACCTAACCCGCTTTCCACTCAAGCGCTGGAAGGCTGTGATCGCCCTGCTGGGCAATGCAGCCGTGCTCAATTCCCTTCTCTACAAAGGCTCGTTTCCACCCAACAACCTGGGCATCAGTTCCCGTGCGGCGTATCTGAAGATTTTCCACGCGATGTTCACCACTCAGGTCGTGCGCGAGAGCTTTTTCCTGCAAATGCTGTTTTTCGGTGAACTGCGCTATCGGCAAGGTTTTCCGCTTGAGTGCGATCCGAAGATTTTCAAGCGTGCCCGTGAGGCACTTCAGCAGTGCGAGTTGCACGTAGTACAGGCCGACATGCTCGACTGTGTTGCCATGCACGCGGATGTTGATTTCGTCTCGCTCTCCGACGTGCCCTCGTTCTTGCCCGAAGCCGCTGGCACCCGTGTTTTGCAGCGATTGCGCCCGTCTCTGGCCGATGAGGCTTTGACGGTCATGCGTGGCCATTTGCATGTGGTTCAACCCGATTGTTCAGGTTTCAGCGATGTCACTGCCGAGTTCCAGAAAGCGATCGCACAAGAAAAAACCCAGCTCTGGCGTGTACAGGTCTATCGCCGGACCCTTTCGCAGGTATCCCGATGAATACTCAACAACCGACCGTCAATTGGGTCAAAAACCGTGTCCGCCAGGCGCGTGACGACCAGCAGCAGTTGTTCCAGGCAGGGCTCAACGGCCTGAAACTGATGAGGCGCGAGGGCAAGGACATCGAATTGAGCAGCGGCGAACGACTCACCGAGTTCCTTTCATGCTCCTACCTGGGGCTTGAGTGCGACCCCCGCCTTATTCAAGGCGCGGTGGACGCCGTCGAATCTTTCGGTGTGCAGTTTGCGGCCGCAAGAACCCGGGCGCTGCTGCCGCCGATGCGTCAATTGGATAAGCAGTTGGACCAGATATTTCAGGGCCATACGGTCACCTTCAACTCGGTGGGCAGCGCGCATTTGGGCTGCCTGCCATTGCTCGGTTCCGGCGAGTTGCCGTCTTATCCGTTGCGTCGTGGTCCCTGCTGGATAGTCGACCGGGCGGCCCATGCCTCGATGCAAGTGCTACAAGGGATTCTGTGGCAGTTCGGCCCTGTACGGCGTTGTGATTGCAGCGATGTGGAGCAGGTCGAGCAGGCATGTTCAACGGCGGTGGCGGCTGGCAATACACCGATCATCCTGACCGACAGTATTGGCTCGATGCGCGGCCTTTATCCGATCAAACGACTGTTGCAGTTGGCCGAGCGTTTTGAAGGCTACCTTTATGCCGATGATGCCCATGGCACCTCGATCCATGGGGTGGCAGGTGGTGGTTATGCATTGGTCGCTGCCGATAAGCGACTGCGCGATCGTTTGATCCTTCTGTCATCGCTGTCCAAGGCATTTGGTGCGACCGGCGGGGCGATTACCCTGCTCACGGCCGGCGATGCCGAGATGATTCGGCGCCATGCGTCGACCTATACCTTCGGTGGGCCACTGTCGATGGGCGGTGTCGGCGCGGCGGTTGCCTCCGGGAAAATTCACCTTTCGCCGGAACTCGGTCAGTTACAGGCTGCCCTGTGGAGAAATGTTGCCCGGATCGACACTCTGCTCGGTTCGGTGCTGGGCAACCATGAAATCGCATCACCCATTCGTTTCGTCCGTGTGGGGGCCGAGCGCGATGCAATCAGTCTGGCATTGCACCTGCGTCGGCAGGGCATCGCTGTCACAACCGCGTTATTTCCGGTGGTGGCCAAGGGCGAGGCGATTTTACGTCTGGCCATCAGCGCGAATCACAGTGAGGGGCAGTTGGAATGTCTGGCCAATGCGGTCAGGAGCGGGTTCGATGAGTTAGGCATTCGTCAGGGAGGGCGTGACGATGAGCGATGATCGGCTAGTTACTGACCAAGCCTTTGCACGCAAACTGGCTTACGCGCGCTCTCTGCCGTGGTTCTGTGCGTTGTGTCCGCAGATCCTGCAAGTGCAGACCCTGGAGGACCTGCATCTTCTGCCGATTCAAGCGGTGGAGGATGAATCTGGCGGTGTGCTGTTCTCCGTACTTGGCGAGGCTTCTCACCGTACGCCGGGCGGCGGGCTGACCCTGACGTCAGGAGGCAGCACCGGCAACCGTAAACACATCACGCATTCCTGGGCGTTCAACGCCGGTATCGTGCCGCTTGGAGCGCGGATGTTTGGGGGGGAAGATGAACGTCCAGGCGTGGTCATCAACGGTCTGACCGCCGGCGAAATGCAGGGTGCCTTTCAATATGCGGCGGCCCTTGTCCAGCATATCGGTGCGCGCCTGTTGCCAGCCGGATCACTGATGGGCGTCCAGCGGATTGCCGAGCTGATCGAGTCACAAGCGGCCGACGCGCTGATTTGTACCCCTTCCCTGGCAGCGGCGCTGTTCAACCACAACGATATTGATGCGGCACAGTTGGCCAGTCTGAGATGGCTCTACTATATCGGGGAACCCTGCAGTCAACCGCTGCGCGAGCAACTGGCCCGGGACTGGCCGGCGCTGAAGATCCGGTCGCTGGGCTACAGCTCGACGGAAACCGGCCCCATCGGCTTTCAGTGCGCTCATCTTGAGCACGGCTTTTATCATTTGCACGCCGACGCGATGCTGATCGAAGTGGTTGATCCCCTGACTTTACAAGCGGTGGCTGATGGTAACAGCGGTGAGTTTCTGCTGACGCCGCTGCTGCCCGATCATGTGCCGCTGTTGCGTTATCGAATGGGTGATCGCGGGCGAATCCTTCGCAACGTATCGAGTTGCGCCTGCGGCAGCAGCTTTCCCGTGCTGGAACTCCAGGGACGGGTTGAGACAACGATCAAGCTAGGCGGCGCGATCATCACTCAACGACAGGTATTGGACCTACTTGGGCAAGCGCTGGCCAAACTGGGCCCCACCGATGTCCAGGTACAGATCCATCGGCGAGCTAGCGGTGCGAGCCTGTGCGTGGTCATCGCTGAGGACAAACTATACGACGGCGCACAAGCGGCTATCGAACAGGCGCTGCACAATGAAGTGCAGGTGAGTGCATTGCTCAGGCTGCCCGGCGTACAGGGCTTGCAGGTGCTGGCTCTTGCCCGCAGCGGCTTCCAAACAAACGCCGCCGGCAAGACGCCATTTTTTGTTGAGTTGGACGACGCCACGAGGAAGCGATGACGATTCATCGGGAGCGCGTGCTGTCAGGGCAGCAGGATCGTGGAGCCGGTGGTGCGCCGTGCCGACAACTCGGTCTGCGCCTTCGCTGCATCAGCCAGTGGATAGCGTTGACTGATAGCCACGTTGAGCTTGCCGCTGATGATCATCTCGAACAGCTCATCGGCCATGCGTTGCAGGTTCTCGGCATTGTTGGCGTAGGTCGCCAGGGTCGGCCGGGTCACGTACAGCGAACCTTTCGCCGAGAGAATTCCCAGATTGACACCGTCGACTGCACCGGACGCGTTGCCGAAGCTGACCACCAGCCCTCGCGGCGACACGCTGTCGAGCGAGGTCAGCCAGGTGTCCTTGCCGACGCCGTCATACACCACCGGGACTTTCTTGCCGTCGGTCAGCTCCAGCACGCGCTGCGCGACGTTTTCGTGGCTGTAGTCGATGGTCGCCCAAGCGCCGTTGGCTTTGGCCAGCTCAGCTTTTTCTTTGGAGCTGACGGTGCCGATCAGCTTGACGTCCAACGCCTTCGCCCATTGGCATGCCAGCGAACCGACACCGCCAGCAGCGGCGTGGAACAGAATGGTTTCGCCACCCTTGAGCTCATAAGTCTGGCGCAGGAGGTACTGCACGGTCAGGCCCTTGAGCATGACCCCGGCAGCGGTTTCGAAACTGATGGCGTCTGGCAGGTGCACCAGATTGGCTTCGGGCAGAACGTGCAGTTCGCTGTAGGCACCCAACGGGCCGCTGCCATACGCCACGCGGTCACCGACCTTGAACCGGGTGACCTCGCTGCCCACCGCATCGACGATGCCCGCACCTTCGGCACCCAGACCGGACGGCAAGGCCGGCGGTGCGTAAAGACCGCTGCGGAAGTAGGTGTCGATGAAGTTCAGGCCGATGGCCTTGTTGCTTACGCGAACCTGCTGCGGGCCAGGCTCCGCAGGCTGGTAGTCAATATAGTCGAGGACTTCGGGGCCGCCGTGGGCGCGGAACTGGATACGCTTTGCCATCTGCCTGCTCTCCTTGGGGCTTTTGTGAGGTCCCTATCCAACTCCCATGCTTGATCTTCGTCAACTGCGGTGCGCCGGTTTGCGGTGGTATGCTACGCGCCCATTTGCGTCGCCCCCCGCCTGCGGGGCGCCGCGTAGTGATGCCCGATTCAAGGTGAAGCCATGACGACCCGCACCGACGCCGTAAAGGCCTATCTGCTCGACCTGCAAGACCGTATCTGCGCCGCGCTGGAAATCGAGGACGGCGGCACGCGCTTCGTCGAAGACGCCTGGGCCCGACCTGCTGGCGGTGGCGGTCGCACCCGCGTGATCGAAAACGGCACGCTGATCGAAAAGGGCGGCGTCAACTTTTCCCATGTCTTTGGCAGCGGTCTGCCGCCGTCGGCCAGCGCCCATCGGCCGGAACTGGCGGGACGCGGCTTTGAAGCCCTCGGCGTATCGCTGGTGATTCATCCGCACAACCCGCATGTGCCGACGTCGCACGCCAACGTGCGCTTTTTCATCGCCGAGAAGGAAGGTGAGGAGCCGGTCTGGTGGTTCGGCGGCGGCTTTGACCTGACCCCGTATTACGGTAATGAAGAAGATTGCATCCATTGGCACCGCGTCGCCGAGCAGGCTTGCGCGCCGTTCGGGGCCGACGTCTATCCGCGTTACAAGGCTTGGTGCGACACCTACTTTCACATCAAGCATCGCCACGAACCGCGCGGCATCGGCGGCCTGTTCTTCGATGACCTGAACGAGTGGGACTTCGACACCAGTTTCGCCTTCATGCGCGCTATCGGTGATGCCTACATCGATGCGTACCTGCCCATCGTGCAGCGACGCAAGAACGATGCGTTCACTGCAAAACAGCGTGAGTTCCAGGAATTCCGCCGTGGCCGCTACGTTGAATTCAACCTGGTTTACGACCGTGGCACGCTGTTCGGCCTGCAATCGGGCGGGCGTACCGAGTCGATCCTCATGTCGCTGCCGCCACAAGTGCGCTGGGGCTACGATTGGAAAGCCGAGCCCGGCAGCGAAGAAGCGCGCCTGACCGAGTACTTCCTGCAAGATCGCGACTGGCTGGCTCAAGCCTGAGGACATCTGATGGATCGTTACGTCGTTTTCGGTAACCCGGTCGGCCACAGCAAATCGCCGATGATTCACAAGCTGTTCGCCGAGCAGACCGGGCAAAGCCTCGATTACAGCACCCTGCTGGCGCCACTCGACGACTTTTCAGGCTGTGCCACGGCGTTCTTCCAGGAAGGTCGTGGCGCCAACGTCACCGTGCCGTTCAAGGAAGACGCCTATCGCCTGGCCAACAGCCTGACCGCTCGTGCACAGCGTGCTGGCGCGGTGAACACCTTGAGCAAACTGGCTGACGGCTCGCTGTTGGGCGACAACACCGACGGTGCCGGGCTGGTGCGGGATCTGACGGTGAACGCCGGATTCAGCCTGACCGGTAAACGCATCCTGCTGCTAGGCGCCGGTGGCGCTGTGCGTGGGGCGCTGGAGCCGTTGCTGGCGGAAAAACCGGCGTCGGTGATCATCGCCAACCGCACGGTGGAGAAGGCCGAATGGCTGGCCGAATTGTTCTGTGATCTGGGGCCGGTATCGGCCAGCGGTTTCGACTGGTTGCAGGAGCCGGTGGACGTGATCATCAACGCCACCTCCGCCAGCCTCACCGGTGACGTGCCGCCTATTGCGCCGAGCCTGATCGAGTCGGGCAAGACCCTGTGCTACGACATGATGTACGGCAAGGAGCCGACCGCGTTCTGCCGCTGGGCCAGTGAACACGGCGCGGCGGTGTCGATGGATGGTTTGGGCATGCTGGCCGAGCAAGCTGGCGAGGCGTTCTTTTTGTGGCGCGCAGTGCGGCCCGACACGGCGCCAGTACTCCAAGAGTTGCGTCGTCAACTCGGCCTTTAAAAGCTTCGCGAGCAAGCCCGCTCCCACGTTGGAATGCATTTCAAATGTGAGAGCGGGCTTGCTCGCGAATGGCCGCACCGCCGATCCTGGATCAATCCTCAAACCGGATCGGACACTGCTGCGGCCCTTCGAGCTTGCGCAACTCCTCCACCACCTGCGGCCGCGCACCGCGCAACGTCAGGCTGCGATTGTGCCGCAATAAACGCCGCGCCTCCTGATGCAGCATCTCCACCCCTGAATAATCGATGAAGTTGATCTGCTGCGCCTCAATCACCACCCGCGTGCCGTGCATGCGTTGCAATCGCACTTGCAGGTAATGGCTGGCGCCGAAAAAAATCGAGCCGCCAACCCGCAGCACATCGTCCTCACCATCGCGAAAATGCTGCACCCGTGGTTGTGAAGTGCGCTTGAGATAGAAGAACAGCGACGCCAGCACCCCGGCGTAAATCGCCGTCTGCAATTCCAGCAACAACGTGGCGAGACAGGTCAGGGCCATGACCACGAACTCGGCGCGGCTGACCCGCAGCAATGACCGAATGCCGCGATGATCCACCAGTCCCCAGGCGATCAACAAAATGCTGCCGGCCATGGCTGGAATGGGAATCTGCGCGATCAGCCCTGCCCCGAAAATCGCAAACAGCGCCACCCAGATCGCCGAAAACACTCCGGCCAGCGGCGAGCAGGCGCCCGCCTCGTAACTGAGGCCCGAGCGGGTAAACGACCCGGCCGACAGCGAGCCGGAAAAGAACGCCCCGACGATATTGGATAAACCCTGTGCCCGAACCTCTTGATTGGCGTCGAGCAGTTGTTGCGAGCGCGCGGCAATCGAGCGGGCAATCGACAGGCTGGTGACCAGCCCGAGCATGCCCACCGCGACAGCGCTCGGCAGCAGGCGCAGGATCAAGTCCAGATCCAGCGGCAAGCCACTGAACGGCGGCAGACGCCCGATAAAAGCGCTGACCCGGTGCACATGCCCGAACATTGCCGGCCACAGCCAAACCAGCAAGCTGGCCAGTACCAGTGTGATCAACAGCGTTGGCCAGCGTGGCAGCAATTGTTTCAACACCACGCCGACCGCGACCGTGGCCACGCCAAGCACCAGCGAAGGATTATCCACAGCCCTGAGGTGTTGCAGCAGATCCATCAAACTGGCCAGCGCCGTGGCTTTGGCCGGCAGATCCAGCCCCAACAGATTGGGCAACTGGCCGATGGCAATCACCACCGCCGCCCCCAGGGTGAAACCGAGTACTACCGAATGCGAGACGAAGTTCACCAGTGCGCCAAAGCGCAGCAAACCGATCAGCCATTGGAAAACCCCGGCCAGAAAGGTCAGCAGCAGAATCAGGGTGATGTAGTCCTGTGACGCTGGCACGGCCAATGGACTGACGCTGGCAAACAGCACAATCGAAATCGCCGCCGTTGGCCCGCAGATCAGATGCCACGACGAACCCCACATGCAGGCGATCAACACCGGGATGATCGCCGCGTAGAGACCGTATTCGGGTGGGAGTCCGGCGATCAGCGCGTAGGCAATCGACTGGGGTAACGCGAGAATTGCACCGCTGAGGCCGACGATCAGGTCCCGTCCGACGCTGGCGCGGGTTTGCCGGGGCAGCCAGGTGAGGAAGGGCAAAAGTGAGCGGCGAGTGGGGAAGGCCATGGGTCCTCGCGGTTTGGGGTTTGCGCAAGAGTAACAGGGTAAAACGTGCGGGAGCGTGCCCTCTGGTGAATGCGGTGGGTCATTCGACAAAGACACCGCAATCGCGAGCAAGCCCGCTCCCACGGGGTGAGACGACTGCCTCTAGTGAATCAGAGCCTGGCTTTTACCGCCGGCAAGGCAGCCTTCCCATCCAGCGTCTTCACGCCGTCCAGCCACTTGTCCAGCACCGCCGGATTCGCCTTGATCCAGGCCTTCACCGCCTCAGCATTGCTGACCTTCTTGTTGGTCACCTCAGCCATGATGCTGTTCTCCATCTCCTGAGTGAACGAAAGATTGGTCAGCAATTTACCCACATTCGGACACGCCTCGGCGTAGCCCTTGCGCGTCAACGTAAACACGCTGCCGGTGTCGCCAAAGTACTTTTCGCCACCCTTGAGGTAATGCATTTTCAACTGCACGTTCATCGGGTGCGGGGTCCAGCCGAGGAAGGTGACGAACTTCTGTTTCTTCACCGCCCGCGACACTTCGGCGAGCATTGCCTGTTCGCTGGACTCGATGAGCTTCCACTGGCCCAGGTCGAAGTCATTTTTCTTGATGATTTCCTGCAGCGAGATGTTCGCGGGTGCGCCCGAACCGATGCCGTAGATTTTCTTGCCGAACTTGTCGGCGAATGTATTCAGATCCGCGAAGTTATGCACACCCGCGTCCCAGACGTAATCCGGCACGGCGAGGGTGAATTCGGTGCCGTCGAGGTTCTTCGCCAGTTGTGTCACGTCACCGGTGGCGATGAACTTGTCGTAGAAGCCCTGCTGCGCCGGCATCCAGTTGCCCATGAACACATCCACCTGGCCATCCTTCAGGCCGCCGAAAGTAATCGGTACCGCGAGGGTGTCGACCTTGGCCTTGTAGCCCATGCCGTCCAGCAGAAAACCGGTGATGGCGTTGGTCGCGGCGATGTCGCTCCAGCCAGGATCGGCCATTTTCACCGTCTCGCAATTTTGCTCGGCAAATGCCGAGGCGCTGCCCAGAGCCAGCAGGCTGACCGTCAGTACTGTGGATAACTTGCGCATGGACTTCCCCTTAACGTTATTGGTTTTGGCAGGGTTGTGGATAACGTGCTTTGCGTTCCAGATCATCGAGGTCGATATGGTTGCGCATGTACTGCTGACTGGCATCCACCAGCGGCTGGTGATCCCAGCTCTTCAGTTTGCCGACGGTCAATGCATCGGCGACAAAACGGCGGCGACGCTGGCTCGCGAGGACAGCCCGGTGAATGGCGGGGATGTCCCACTTGGCCCGTGCCTCGGCGAGAAAATCGTCGAATAGCTGGTGATGTTGCGGCGATTGGCTGAGTTCTTCCAACTCGCGCGGATCGTTGCCTACGTCGAAGAGTAGGCAAGGGTCGCTTTCACTGTAGATAAATTTCCAGGCGCCACGGCGGATCATCATCAGCGGACTGATGGTGCCTTCGGCCATGTATTCGCCAAATACCTCGTCATGGCCGCCCTGCCCTTGCAGGTGTGGCACCAGCGAGCGGCCATCCAGCGGCAGGCCCGGCTCCAGGGTGCCGCCGGCCAGTTCGACGAAGGTTGGCAACAGGTCTGCGGTCGATACGGCAGCGCTGATGCGCCCGGCCTCGAACTGGCCAGGCGCACTGATCAACAGGGGCACGCGGGCGGCCATTTCGTACCAGTGCATTTTGTACCAGAGGCCTTTCTCGCCCAGCATGTCGCCGTGGTCGCCGGAGAAGACGATGATCGTTTCGTCCATCAGCCCTGTGTCTTCAAGGGTTTGCAGGAGTTTGCCGACGTTGGCGTCGATATAACTGCAAGCGCCGAAGTAGGCACGCCGAGCATCGCGAATCTTATCCACAGGCAGCGGCTTGTCCCACAGGTCGTAAACCTTGAGCAGGCGCTGCGAGTGCGGGTCGAGTGAATGTTGATCCGGCGTTGTCGGAAGCGGGATATCGCCATCGTCGTACAAATCCCAGAAGGCCTTGGGAATTGTGTACGGATCGTGTGGGTGAGTCATCGACACCGTCAGGCAAAACGGCTGATCGCCGTCCTCGCGAATGTGATCGAAAAGATATTGCTGGGCCTTGAACACCACTTCTTCGTCAAAATCGAGTTGGTTGGTGCGCACGCAGGGCCCGGCTTGCAGCACCGAAGACATGTTGTGATACCAGGTCGGCCGCACGTCAGGCTCATCCCAGTTCACCGACCAACCGTAATCGGCCGGATAAATATCACTGGTCAGGCGTTCTTCGTAACCGTGCAACTGATCGGGGCCACAGAAATGCATCTTGCCCGACAGCGCGGTGCGGTAGCCGAGACGGCGAAGGTAGTGGGCGTAGGTCGGAATGTCGGCGGGGAAATCGGCGGCGTTATCGTAAGCACCGATTTTGCTCGGCAATTGACCGCTGACCAGAGTGAAACGCGACGGCGCGCACAATGGGCTGTTGCAGTAAGCGGCGTCGAACACCACGCCTTGGGCGGCGAGGCGCGAAAGATTCGGCAGTTTGATTGGCGAAGGGCCGTAGAACGGCAACATTGGCGCGGCCATCTGATCGGCCATGATGAAAAGAATATTCTTGCGCTTCATGTGATCGCGGCATTCCATAGTGAATATTTATGCGACATTGCTGCGATCAAGCTTGGAGTCCATGCTCTATCGGGTAAAGCCCATGCCGGGCAATGACTGGGATAAGCTCTGCTTATGTATGAAGCGTTAGGCGATCTGTCTCTCGACCTGTTGCGTGCCTTCGATGCCGCCGCGCGCCATCGCAGCTTTACTGCGGCAGCGGTTGAGTTGGGCACCACGCAACCGGCCATCAGCCAACAGATCAAACGACTGGAGGAGCAGCTCGGTACGCGCCTGTTTGATCGCATCTACCGGGGCATCGAACTGACTGAGGTCGGCATGATCCTGTTCGAGCAAGTTAGCCTTGGTTTGCAGAATATCGACGCAGGATTGAGCGCGATCAGCACACAGCAGCAACACGAGGTGCTGCAGGTCGCCACCGATTTCGCCTTCGCCGCCTATTGGCTGATGCCGCGTCTGCACCGCTTCCACGAAGCCAATCCCCACGTCGATGTCAGCCTGGTCACCAGCGAACGTAACCACAACATGCTGCGCACCGACATCGACGTGGCGATCCTGTTTGGCGACGGCCGCTTTAAACAGGGCGAGAGCCATTGGCTGTTCAGCGAAGAAGTGTTCCCGGTGTGCAGTCCACTATTGCTCAAGGATCGCCCGGCGCCCTTGCCTGCTCAGGCGTTGCTGGAATTGCCCCTGCTGCACTTGCGCGGTGAAAACAGCAGCAACTGGTTTGACTGGAGTGGTTTGTTTCGCCAATTGGGCATCACCACGCCGCCGGCACCGGGGCAGCTGCGTTTCGACAATTACACGCTGTTGATTCAAGCGGCGATTGGCGGGCAAGGCGTGGCGATTGGCTGGCGGCACCTTGTGGATAACTTGCTGACTCAGGGTTTGCTCTGTCGCCCGATTGCCGAAACGACGCTGTCACGGCTGGGCTATTACGTCGTTCTGCCGCAACGCAAACGGCGGGGGGCGCTGATTCAACTGTTTGTTGACTGGTTGATGGAGGAACAGGCCAGCAGTGCAGAATCGCTCAATGGACTCGCACTGCCGTCCATTGCCATCTAGAACCTATTGGCCGGTCGCCACAAAATTCACATGCTGCCCGACATGCAGATTCAAGCGCAGCTCATCGGCAATCCCCACCGCGACCCGGTTCAAACGCTCCAGCGGTTCGGTTAGCCCCGGCTCCAGATGGCCTCCAACCTGGCTGAAATGCTCAACGGTCAGCCCCGCGACGCCATGGGGCGCATTGACCAATGTCCATTGCAACGGACTGCTTTGCAGGGCCTCACGGATTTCTTCGGCGGCGTGGCGTTGCAGGCGATCGTCGAGGTCCGGTTCGTCGAGCACGGCGAAATCGCCCACCAGAAACAGCCGCGAAACATTGGCCAATTGCAGGCCATCGACCAGCGCGTCGACCGCGAGCACCTGTTCCACCGGCCCAAGCACGATGGACCTTTCGACGTGATCGCTGCTCAACGGCAGGCCCGGCGCATCCAGCAGGCAAATCACCGCCGAGCTTCCCGCAACGCTTTGATTGACCCGCTCGGCATCGAACAGATCGCCACTTTTTGTACGCAACCCCGGACGCGGCGCGAGCGCCGTCAAATCGTCGAGAATGGCGATGACTTCATGCTGACGACGCAGCAACTCAGCCATCAACGCACCGCCCAGGCTGGCCATGGCACCATAGAGCACCACTTTAACCGCTGGGGTTTCGGCATTTTTCATGGCTGATCCCTTTTCTTGTCCCTTCTATGGCGTGTGACATGCGGGCAACGCCGAGGGTTCGAACCGATTTGCGAGGGCTTCAGATGCAACCGATCAAGGGCTACCACGCCCACGTCTATTTCGACGCCGCCTCCATCGACCAGGCACGCGCGTTATGCGAGCAAGCCGCTACGTTGTTTCCATTGAAAATGGGCCGCGTCCACGAACGCCCGGTCGGCCCGCACCCCGACTGGAGTTGCCAGTTGGCCTTCGGCCCGGAGCTGATCGGTGAAGTACTGCCCTGGCTGGCGCTCAATCGCAAAGGCTTGGTGGTGTTTTTGCACCCGGACACGGGCGATGATTTGCTTGATCACACCGAGCATGCGATCTGGATGGGCGCCATGAGGCCGCTGAATCTGGCTGTTTTTTGATGACGCCCGCCGCATTCGGCGGGCCGGTTGACCGTTCACTCAAAGCTTTCACCCACGAAAGCTGGCTGAAAGCTTCCCCCATTAGGATCGCCCCCACTGCCGGCAACAGACCGGTTGGCCAATCCGTGTGATACCCGCACGAACGGCCCAATTAACAACAACAATGGTGATTCTGATGTCCTCTGTAGCCCGCCTCCGCGCTGTCACTCCGTCCGTACGTCTCGTGCTGCCCGCTCTGCGCTGATCCCGCCCGATCCGCTCATTCCATTAGCCGCGCTACGCCCGGAGTATTCCCATGCTGACTTTCCTTGGCTTTGCCATGGTCATCACGTTCATGTTCCTGATCATGACCAAGCGCCTGTCCGCGCTGATTGCGCTGATCATCATCCCGATCCTGTTTGCCCTGTTCGGTGGTTTTGCGCCGAAGATCGGTCCGATGATGCTCGAAGGCATCACCAAGCTTGCGCCGACCGGCGTGATGCTGATGTTCGCCATTCTCTATTTCGCCCTGATGATCGACTCCGGTCTGTTCGACCCGGCCGTGCGCAAGATCCTCAAACTGGTCAAGGGTGACCCGCTGAAAGTTTCGGTCGGCACCGCCGTACTGGCGCTCGTCGTTTCCCTCGACGGTGACGGCGCGACCACTTACATGATCTGCGTGGCCGCCATGCTGCCGCTGTACAGCCGCATCGGCATGAGCCCGCGAATCATGGCCGGCCTGATCATCCTGGCCGGTGGCGTGATGAACATGACGCCATGGGGCGGCCCGACCGCCCGTGCTGCCAGTGCGTTGCACGTCGACCCTTCGGACATCTTCGTGCCGATGATTCCGGCCATGGCGGCCGGTGTGGTGGCGATTCTGCTCATTGCCTATTTCTACGGCAAACGTGAGCGAGCGCGTCTGGGTGAGTTGCACCTGATCGACGATGAGATCGATCACAGCGAAATCAGCGTTTCGCAGTTCCCGGACGCCCGTCGTCCGAAGCTGATCTGGTTCAACGGCGCCCTGACCTTCGGCCTGATGTGCACCCTGATCGCTGGCCTGTTGCCGCTGCCGGTGTTGTTCATGGTGGCGTTCAGTATTGCCATGATCGTCAACTATCCTTGCCTGCAAATGCAGAAGGATCGCGTCGCGGCTCACGCCGGCAGTGTGCTGGCAGTGGTCGGGCTGATCTTTGCGGCGGGTATCTTCACCGGTATCCTGTCGGGCACCGGCATGGTCGATGCGATGTCCAAGAGCCTGCTGGCGGTGATCCCGGATTTCCTCGGTCCTTACCTGGCCGTGATCACGGCACTGGTGAGCATGCCGTTCACGTTCTTCATGTCCAACGACGCGTTCTACTATGGCGTGTTGCCGGTGATGGCCGAAGCCGCCAGTCACTACGGCATCACCGCCGTGGAAATGGCCCGGGCCTCGATCGTCGGTCAGCCCGTTCACTTGCTCAGCCCGCTGGTGCCATCGACCTATCTGTTGGTGGCCCTGGCCGGGATTGATTTTGGCGACCACCAGCGGTTCACCCTCAAATGGGCGATCCTGGTTTGTATCTGCATTCTGATTGCTGCACTGCTGCTCGGGACTTTCCCGGTGTTCAGCACTCTATAAGCCCAAGACTCACCGTTTGCGGTCCTGGCTTCGTGGTTTGAAGCCAGGACCTTTTTCGGTTTAACACACGCTCAAAGGAATACACATGGATTGGCTGACCAACCCCGAAATCTGGGTTGCCTTCTTTACCCTGACCGCCCTGGAAATTGTCCTGGGTATCGATAACATCATCATGATTTCGATCCTGGTCAGCCGCATGCCCAAACACATGCAGCCGCGCACCCGGATCTTCGGTCTTGGCCTGGCCATGATCACGCGGATCCTGTTGCTGCTGTCGATCACTTGGGTCATGCGCCTCACCGCCGACCTGTTCGAAGTGTTCGGCCAGGGCATCTCCGGGCGTGACCTGATCCTGTTCTTCGGCGGGCTGTTCCTGCTGTGGAAAAGCTCGCAGGAGATGTACCACGCGCTGGAAGGTGAAGACGAAAGCGGCGACGAGCCTTCGGGCAAGGGCGGTAACTTTCTCTACACCATTATTCAGATCGCGATCATCGACATCGTCTTCTCGCTGGACTCGGTGATCACCGCGGTCGGCATGGTGTCCCATGTGCCAGTGATGGTGGCGGCGATCATCGTCGCGGTGCTGGTGATGATGGCGGCGTCGGGCAAGATCAGCGAATTCATCGACAAACATCCGTCGCTGAAGATGCTCGCGCTGTCGTTCCTGTTGGTGGTCGGTACGGTACTGATCGCTGAATCGTTCGACGTGCACGTACCCAAAGGTTACGTCTACTTCGCCATGGCGTTCTCGCTGGCGGTGGAAGCGATCAACATCAAACTGCGCGGCGCGATGGCCAAAAAGAAGCAGCAAGATCCGGTGAAACTGCGCAAGGACATTCCGGGGCAGTAACCCGCTAGTCCAGCAACACGCAACACCCCTTGTGGGAGCGGGCTTGCTCGCGAATGCAGTCGATCAGCCAACATTATTGTCGACTGATACGCCGCCTTCGCGAGCAAACCCGCTCCCACAGTTGTTTTGTACGTTGGCTAACACTCACTCCAGCAGGGAGGTGCCGGTGAAGTGCTGTTCATGACACTTGTGTTTCAATCATGGTTTTAGCTGTGCAATGCTGGCGCCCAGACCGTTAGCCAACTACAGCTTAAGTATCAAAAACGTAGAAACCGCGCGGTACCGTCAATTTGCCTCTCTGGGGCGCTGCCATTACAGGGGGTCTGCATGCTCACCCTGCTCAATCTGCTTTCCGCCGTCGCCCTGCTGATCTGGGGCACGCACATCGTCCGAACCGGCATCCTGCGGGTGTATGGCACCCAACTGCGCCATGTCATCGGCCAGAACATGGCCAAGCGCTGGCTGGCCTTTGTTGCGGGCATCGTCGTCACGGCGATGGTGCAAAGCAGCAACGCCACGGCGATGCTCGTCACCTCTTTCGTCGGCCAAGGGCTGATGGCGCTGACGCCGGCGCTGGCGACCATGCTCGGCGCCGATGTCGGTACCGCGCTGATGGCGCGGGTGCTGACGTTCGACTTGTCTTGGCTGTCGCCATTGCTGATTTTTCTTGGGGTGATTTTCTTTCTGTCGCGCAAACAGACGCGGCTCGGGCAAATGGGCCGGGTCAGCATCGGTTTGGGGCTGATCATTCTCGCGCTGCAACTGATCGTCGAGGCTGCTGCACCGATCACCCACGCCCAAGGGGTGAAGGTGATTTTCGCTTCGCTGACCGGCGACATCCTCCTCGACGCCCTGGTCGGCGCGCTGTTTGCGATGATTTCCTACTCCAGCCTCGCCGCTGTGCTTCTGACCGCTACCTTGGCCGGCGCCGCCGTGATCAGTCTGCCGGTGGCGATTGGCCTGGTGATCGGTGCCAACATCGGCAGCGGCGTGCTGGCGTTCATGAGCACCAGCATGCAGAACGCCGCTGGCCGGCAAGTGGCGCTGGGCAGCCTGTTGTACAAACTGATCGGCCTGCTGCTGATCATCCCGGTGCTCGACCCGCTTGTGCATTGGATCGACAGTCTGGATTTCAGCCCGCAGGAAATGGTCATCGGCTTCCACCTGCTCTACAACACCGCACGCTGTCTGATCCTGCTGCCGAGTGTCGGGCCGATGGCGCGTTTGTGCGCCTGGCTGCTGCCGGAACGGCCTGAGGTCAACGGCACCGCCAAACCACGTCACCTTGACCCGACCGCGCTGGTCACGCCAAGCCTGGCCTTGGCCAACGCCGTGCGCGAAACCCTGCGCATGGGCGATCTGCTCGACAACATGCTCGACGCGACCCTCGATGTGTTGCGCGGCAAGCAAACGGCGATCACCCAGGACATGCGTCGGATGACCGATGACGTAGAGTCGCTGTACAGCGCGATCAAGCTGTACCTGGCGCAAATGCCCCGCGAGGATCTTGGCGAGCAGGACAGTCGGCGCTGGGCGGAGATCATTGAACTGGCGATCAACCTCAAACTGGCCTGTGACTTGATCGAGCGCATGCTGCGCAAGGTCCAGCAGCAGAAGACCTCGCAACGCCGTTCGTTTTCCGAGGAAGGGCTGGAGGACCTGGCCGGGCTTCAACAGCAACTGATCGCCAACTTGCGGTTGGGGTTGTCGGTGTTTCTCAGCGGCGACAAGGAAAGCGCTCGCCAGTTGCTGCGCGAGAAACGGCGCTTCCGCGCACAGGAACGCCGTTTGGCCCATGCCCACGTCAGCCGTTTGCAACGCAAGATCGTGCAGAGTATTGAAACCAGTTCGTTGCACCTGGAGCTGATTGCCGACATGAAACGGCTCAATTCGCTGTTTTGCAGCAGCGCTTATGTAGTGCTGGAAACGGCGGACATCGGGGCGCTGGCGGCGGATGAAATGGCCGACATTACGCATTCGCCTTGAACGTCTGCGGCTAAGGTCAGTCAGTAACTCAGCGTTCAGCCTCAGGGACGCCTTCGCGAGCTTGCTCGCAAAGGCCATCTGCCTGACGACACGGATCTCCAAATCAGCCGTACGGAAGCCTGTTATGCGTTGCCTGTTGTTCGCCTGTCTGTTGCTCGGTTCACTCCCTTCCTTGGCCCTGGATCGTTTTCAGGTCGAAGGTTATGCGCTGCCCAACGGTTTGCAGTTGTTGCTCAAACCCGGCACCGAGCGCGGGCATGTCGCGATCCGGCTGGTGGTCGGCGTCGGTCTTGATGATTTTGACTGCGATGAAAAAGAGCTGCCGCACCTGCTTGAACACTTGCTGTTCAGTGGCATTGACGCCACCGGCGAAGGTGGCCTCGAAGAGCGCATGCAGGCCCTGGGCGGTGACTGGAACGCCTTCACCAGCAATGCCGATACCACCTTCGTCATCGAAGCTCCGGCGAAAAACCAGCGCAAGGTACTCGACCTGCTGCTGGCGCTGCTGACACAGACCCGCATCGACGACAACGCGATCAACGCCGCCAAACGTGTGGTCGAGCGTGAGGACGGCGGCCACTACACGCGCCTGCGCCGCTTTCTCGACCGCCAGGATCTGGGGCACAGCGCGAGCAATCAATTGGCGGTGGAGCTGGGCCTTAAATGCCCGCAGCGCGCCGAAGTCGCACATCTGACCCAGGCGCAACTGGAGAAGGTGCGCAAAGCCTGGTACGCGCCGAACAACATGACCCTGATTGTCGTCGGCGAGCTCGACAAACTGCTGCCGGCCTATCTGGAGCGGACGTGGGGCGCGCTTGATGCGGTCGAGCCCAGTGAGCACCGGCCGTTGCCGGATATCCGCACCAGCGCCGCCCATGAGCGCACCCTCACACGCGGTTTTATCGGCGACAGCGCCAAGTTGCACTGGTTGGTGCCAGAGCCGGTGCTGGACGGTCAGTACGACGAGACGTTCGACATTCTCAAGGACTACCTCGACTGGGCGCTGTACCGACAGATTCGTCTCAACCATGGTTTGTCTTATGGGCCGTGGGCCGAGCGCGAAGTGTTTGGGGGCGTCGGGTTCATGAGCCTCAATGCTGACCTTGATCGCGATAACGTCGATGAAGCCATTGAGGTGCTGGAAGACATCAAGGCCGACCTGCTGAAAAATGGTCTCGATCCGGCCACCTTCGCCCGCATCAAACAGGCGGCCATCGCCCATCAGGCCTGGGCGGTGCAAGGCAACAGCGCGATGGCCGATTACTACTGGAGTGCGCTGGGCGACTACGAGGACGGCCGCTTCGCCAATCCCGCCCGCGAACTGCAAGGCGTGACGCTGGAAACGGCGAACAAGGCCATGCGCGAGTTGTTGCTGCAACCGGGGTATCTGCGTATCGAGAAGCCTTTGATCAGTGATGATCAGGTGTTGTGGCTGGCGGCGGGTGGACTGGGTGTGTTGCTGCTGATCCTGATCGTATGGCGCTTGCACCGCCGCAAATCCGCCGAACACTGAACCGGTGGGAGCGGGCTTGCTCGCGAACGCGGTGGGTCATGCAACAAATGCAGTGACGGATACGACGCCTTCGCGAGCAATCCCGCTTCCACAGGGGACTGTGGTGATTTTGCTGACCGGCAGCCTCGCCACACCGCTGTGCGAGCGGTACTCTGTCGAGGTTTTTTCCCACGACTGTTGCGAACCGCCCTCATGCCAAAACTGACCCTTCTGATCCAGCGCATTCTCGAACTGATGAAGCGCTATCCCGGGGTCATTGCGTTGGGTGGTTTCATCTCCGGGGTCGGCAGTTTCATTCTGGTCGACCGCCAGCAAGGGCTGGCGAGCTGGATCACCATCATCATGCTGCTGAGCTGGATCTGGCTGATGCTGGAAAACACCCTCACTGGCCTTTTTACGCGGATTTTCAAACGGGAAATCCCCCAGCCGCTGCTGCGTTACGCCACGCAGATGATTCACCAGGAAAGCCTGTTTTTCGTTCTGCCATTCTTCTTCATCACCACGACGTGGAACAGCAGCCAATTGATCTTCACCGGGCTGCTGAGCATCGCCGCGCTGATCTCCGTCATCGATCCGCTCTACTACAAATGGCTGGCGCCCCGGCGCTGGGCGTTTCTGGCGCTACACACCCTGACCCTGTTCGCGGCCCTCCTGACCGCACTGCCGGTGATCATGCACCTGACCACCTCGCAGAGCTTCAAATGGGCGCTGGGCATTGCCGTGCTGCTGTCGTTCCCGAGCCTGGCGTCGATCTTCCCGATCCGCACCGTGCGCAATGCGCTGGCGATCCTGTGCATCACCGTGGGTATCGGCGGTGTGGGTTGGGCGCTGCGCTCGTGGGTGCCGCCGGCAACGCTGTGGATGACTGACGTGGCGATCAGCACGCAGTTGCAGGATCGGACCCCCGGCGCGAGCCTCAAGCAAGTCAGCGCCGAGCAGATCCGTGGCGGTGGCCTCTACGCCTATACCGCGATCAACGCGCCACGCGGGCTCGATGAGCGGATTTATCACGTCTGGCAGTTCAACGGCAAAGAGGTCGACCGCATTGCTCTCGACATCCATGGCGGGCGTAAAGAAGGCTACCGGGCGTGGACGCACAAGCAGAATTTTCCCGGCAACCCGGCGGGCAAGTGGCAGGTACGGGTGCTGACCGAGGACGGCCAGGTGATCGGCGTGCTGCGCTTTGAAGTCACCGACAGCACAGCGATCAAAGAAAAGTAGTCGGGTTCGTGCTATTACGTATGCCAGCCTCATCAGCCGAAAAGCACGGAGTTTATGACCAGCAGCTCGACGACGGGCAGTGCCCAACTCGACACATCGACCACCCCTGCTCGCCTGCGAGTCAGCGGGGACTGGACGCTTGCCCATTACGCTGACCTCAAGCAACTGAGCGAAAAGCTCCACGGCCAATACGACGCCCATACGTCCATCGACCTGAATGACCTGGGCGCCCTCGATACCGCTGGCGCATCCTTGCTGGTCGAACTGCTCGGTTCCGAGCGCCTGGGCAAATCCGCTGAACATCCCGACTGTACGATTTCCCCGGCTGACCGCGCGTTGCTGCAGACGGTGTATCGCTCGCTGACCGATTTCTGCGTGCCGATCAAGGAGCCGGAAGTCAGCGTCAGCGTGCAACTGCTGACGCGCATCGGTCGCGCCGTGGAAACGGTCTGGCAGGACACCCTGCAAGTGCTGGGCTTCATCGGTCTGATTCTGGAAACCATCGCTCGCAGCGTGTTCCGCCCCAAGCGTTGGCGCATTACGCCAATCGTCGCGCACATCGAACAGACCGGCCTCGACGCTGCGCCGATCGTGGCGTTGCTGACCTTTCTGGTGGGCGCCGTGGTGGCTTTTCTTGGCGCGACGGTGCTGGCCAGTTTTGGGGCCAGTGTGTTCACCGTCGATCTGGTGGCGTTTTCATTTCTGCGTGAATTCGGCGTCTTGCTCACCGCGATTCTGATGGCCGGGCGCACCGCCAGCGCCTTCACCGCGCAAATCGGTTCGATGAAGGCCAACGAAGAGATCGATGCAATCCGCACACTTGGCCTTGACCCGATGGAACTGCTGGTGGTCCCACGGGTACTGGCGCTGCTGATCGCGCTGCCGATGCTGACGTTTCTGGCGATGCTCTGCGGGATCGTCGGCGGTGGCGTGGTCTGCGCGTTGTCGCTGGGAATTTCACCGGCGATGTTCCTCTCGCTGCTGCAATCGGACATCGGTGTTCAGCACTTTCTGGTGGGGTTGGTGAAAGCACCGGTCTTCGCCTTCCTGATCGCCGCGATTGGCTGTCTCGAAGGCTTCAAGGTCAGCGGCAGCGCCGAATCGGTCGGCGCCCACACCACGTCCGCCGTGGTGCAATCGATTTTCGTGGTGATCGTCCTCGATGCGGTGGCCGCGCTGTTCTTCATGGAGATGGGCTGGTGAGTCGTCCACCCTGCGCGCCCTCGGAGGCGGTGATCGAAGTCCGTGGCCTGTGCAACCGCTTTGGCAAGCAGAGCGTGCACGAAGGCCTCGACATGGATTTGTACAAAGGCGAAATCCTCGCCATGGTCGGCGGCTCTGGCAGCGGCAAATCGGTACTGCTGCGCAGTATCATCGGCCTGCGCCGGCCCAGCGAAGGCCGGGTGAACGTATTCGGCCAGAACCTGCCGAGCCTGTCCGGACATGAGCGCTCGCTGATCGAACGACGCTTCGGCGTGCTGTTTCAAAAAGGCGCACTGTTCTCCTCGTTGACGGTGACCGAGAACGTCGCTTTGCCCCTGATCGAGCATGCAGGGTTAAGCCGCAACGACGCCGAGCATCTGGCGGCGGTGAAACTGGCGCTGGCCGGGCTGCCGTTGTCGGCGGCGGACAAATACCCCGCGTCGCTGTCCGGCGGCATGATCAAGCGCGCGGCATTGGCCCGTGCATTGGCGCTGGATCCGGACATCCTGTTTCTCGACGAGCCCACCGCCGGTCTCGATCCGATCGGTGCGGCGGCGTTCGATCAACTGATCCTGACCCTGCACGATGCGTTGGGCCTGAGTGTGTTTCTGGTCACCCACGACCTCGACACGCTCTACACCATCACCGACCGCGTGGCAGTGCTGGCGCAGAAAAAGGTGCTGGTCGCCGGTCCGATTGACGTCGTATCGGAAACCGATGACGCGTGGATTCACGAATATTTCCACGGCCCGCGCGGCCGCTCGGCGCTGGACGCCGCCAAACTGCTCAACGAGGTCTGATATGGAAACCCGAGCCCATCATGTGTTGATCGGCCTGTTCGCAGTGATTGTCGTGGCGGGCGCCCTGCTGTTCGGCCTGTGGCTGGCCAAGTCCAGTATCGATAGCGAGTTCAAGGATTACGAAGTCGTGTTCAACGAGGCGGTCAGCGGCCTGTCCAAGGGCAGCGCGGTGCAATACAGCGGGATCAAGGTCGGTGACGTGGTCAGCCTGCGTCTTGACCCCAAGGATCCCCGCCGGGTGTTGGCGCGGATTCGTCTGGGCGGTGACACTCCGATCAAGGAAGACACCCTGGCCAAACTGGCCCTGACCGGGATTACCGGCACCTCGATCATCCAGCTCAGCGGCGGCACGCCAAACAGTCCGAGCCTACGGGGCCATGACGGCAAATTACCGATCATTGTCGCGTCGCCCTCGCCCATCTCGCGGTTGCTCAATGACAGCAACGACTTGATGAGCGGCGTCACCGCACTGCTGCAAAACGCCAACCAGATGTTCTCCGCCGAAAACGTCGAGCGCGTGAGCAAAACCCTCGCCCACCTGGAACAGACCACCGGCTCGATCAACGATCAGCGTGGCGACCTGCGCCAAGCCATGCAGCAACTGGCGACGGTCGGCAAACAGGCCGGCAGCATGCTCGAACAGACTTCGCTGCTGATGCGCAACGCCAACGGTTTGCTCAACGACCAGGGCAAGCAGGCGCTGAAGTCGCTGGAGCAAAGCAGCGCCACGATCAACGGCCTGCTGAGCAAGAACCAGAATGCCCTCGACAACGGCCTGCAGGGCCTCAATGGTCTGGCGCCGGCCATCCGTGAATTGCGAGAGACGCTGACCTCGCTGCGCGCCATCTCGCAACGTCTTGAGGCCAACCCCAGCGGTTACCTGCTGGGCAGTGACAAGAACAAGGAGTTCACGCCATGAAGCTGACTCGACTCGCCCTCTTCGCCGCCGGTTTTACCTTGATCGGCACGCTGATCGCGTCGTGCTCGATCCTGCCCCAGTCGCAGCCATCGGACGTTTATCGTCTGCCAGCCACGCAGGTGCCTGCGCCGGCCGGTTCAGCGGCCACTCAGCACTGGTCGCTGCGGCTCAACAAATGGCAGGCCAGTGAAGCGCTGAACCGGCCGAACATCGCCGTGATTCCACAGGGCAACATGATCAGCAGCTACAAGGCGTCACGCTGGAGCGACCCCGCACCGGTGCTGTTGCGCAATCGGCTGCTCGAAGGCTTTACGCGTGATGGCCGGGTGACGTTGCTGAGCACCGATGACAGCTACTTCCAGGCGGATCTGGAACTGGGGGGGAATTTGCAGGCGTTTCAGACTGAATATCAGGGCGATAAGGCCAGCGTTGTCGTGCGGGTCGATGCGTTGCTGGTGCGTGGCTATGACCAGCGCATTCTGGCCAGCCGCCGGTTTGAAGAGCGCCAGCCCCTGAGTGATGTGCAGGTGCCGGCGGTGGTCGCCGGGTTTGGTCTGGCCAGTGATCGCCTGACCGCGAAGGTTGTGGCGTGGGCGGTCGAGCAAGGCCAGCAGTTCGCGCCCTCACCCAGACTTTAACCTTATCCATAATCCCTGTAGGCGCGGGCTCGCTCGCGAAGGCGGTGTGTCAGGCAATGCATACGTCGCCTGACACGCCCTCTTCGCGCACCCACAGGGGGATTTGTGGCTAACCGAAGAACCAGTAGCAGACGCCAATGGCGCCGAGTACCCCGGCCAGTTCGGCCAACAGCGCGCAACCTACCGCATGCCGCGCCCGCTGAATCCCCACCGCGCCGAAATACACCGCCAGCACATAGAACGTCGTCTCGGTACTGCCCTGAAGCGTCGCCGCCACCAGCGCCGGGAAGCTGTCGACACCGGAAGTCTGCATGGTTTCGATCAGCATCGCCCGCGCCGCGCTGCCGGAGAATGGCTTGACCATCGCCGTGGGCAGCGCATCGACAAAGCGTGTGTCCCCTCCGGCCCATTCGACCAGATGACGGATCCCGTCGAGGCCAAAATCCAGCGCTCCGGACGCACGGAGCACGCCGACGGCGCAGAGCATGGCCACCAGATACGGCAGCAGGTTCTTCGCTACATCGAAGCCTTCCTTCGCGCCTTCAACGAATGCTTCGTAGACCTTCACCTTACGTAGAGCACCCATCACCAGAAACAGCATGATCAGACCAAACAGCGTGAGATTGCCGAGGATCGACGACAATCCCGCCAAAGCGGTGGCCGACATTGTCCCCAGCAATGCCATGAAGGCGCCGAGCATCAACGCGCCGGGAATCAGATAGGCCAGCACCACCGGATCCCAGATCCGCAAACGCTGCATGAACGCCACCGACAGAAAGCCGACAATCGTCGAGCAACTGGTCGCCAGCAAAATCGGCAGGAACACCAGCGTCGGGTCAGGCGCGCCTTGCTGGGCGCGGTACATGAAGATCGTCACCGGCAGCAGGGTCAGGGAGGAGGCGTTGAGCACCAGGAACAGGATCTGCGCGTTGCTGGCGACGGTGGCGCTGGGGTTGAGTTCCTGCAGTGCCTTCATGGCTTTCAGGCCGATGGGCGTGGCGGCGTTGTCCAGGCCCAAGCCATTGGCGGCGAAGTTCAGGGTGATCAGGCCAAGGGCGGGGTGACCGGGCGGGACTTCCGGCATCAGTCGCAGGAACAGCGGGCCCAATACCTTGGCCAGCCATTCAACAATGCCGGCCTTCTCGGCGATGCGCAGAAAACCCAGCCACAGGGTGAGGGTGCCGAACAGCAGCACCATGACTTCGACCGACAGCTTGGCCATGGCAAAAATGCTTTCCACCATCGCCGCGAAAATCCCGGCATTACCGCCAATCAGCCACTGCGCCAGCGCCGACACGGCTGCCACGACGAAGAAGCCAAGCCACAGGCCATTAAGCATCAGTCAAATCCCTCGGAAGATGCGGCGAATAATAGCGGGGTGGCCAGAAACGACAAACCCCGGATTTTGTCCGGGGTTTGTCTGTGCATCACTGGCGGGGGCAATGAATGCTTGGCTCTGACTCAAATCCCCTGTGTGAGCAAGCCCACTGGCACAAGCAGCCAATCCCCACAGGGTTCAGCAATCAGTTCTTGGAGATCTCGCCCGCGGGCAGTTTTTCCTTGCTGCGCCAGTGCGGCAGGGAGTTCCAGTAGCGCTCGCCCTTGGCATCGTCGTACATGCCTTCCCAGCGCGAGATGACCAACACCGCCAGGGCGTTGCCGATCACGTTCAGTGCGGTACGGGCCATGTCCATGATGCGGTCGACACCGGCGATAAACGCCAAGCCTTCCAGCGGAATACCCACGCTGCCCAGCGTCGCCAGCAGCACCACGAAGGACACGCCCGGTACGCCGGCGATGCCTTTGGAGGTGACCATCAGGGTCAGGACCAGCAGCAGTTGCTGGCTGATCGACAGATCGATGCCGTACAACTGGGCAATGAAGATCGCCGCGATGGACTGGTACAGGGTCGAACCGTCGAGGTTGAACGAGTAACCGGTCGGCACCACGAAGCTGCAGATGGCTTTCGGCGCGCCGTAGGCTTCCATTTTCTCGATCACGCGTGGCAGCACGGTTTCCGAGGAGGCGGTGGAGTAGGCCAGCACCAGCTCATCCTTGAAGATGCGCATCAGCTTGAGCACCGAGAAGCCGAACAGCCTGGCGATCAGGCCCAGTACCACGAAGGCAAAGAAGGCGATGGCGACGTAAACCAGGATCACCAGTTTGGCCAGCGGCAGCAGGGAGGCGAAACCGAAGTTGGCGACGGTCACCGCGATCAGTGCGAATACGCCGATCGGCGCGTAGTTCATGATCATGTGGGTGACTTTGAACATGCTTTCCGACACGCCCTGGAACATCTTCACCAGCGGTTCACGCAGGTCCGACTGCAGGCTCGACAGACCGAGACCGAACAACACGGAGAAGAAGATGATCGGCAGCATTTCGCCGCGGGCCATGGCCGCGAAGATATTCGACGGGATCAGGTTGAGGATGGTCTCGATGAACGCATGTTCATGTTGTACTTCGGCGGCGGTCGCCTGGTACTTCGAGATGTCGACCGTGCCCAGGGTACTCATGTCGATGCCGGTGCCCGGATGGAACACGTTGGCCAGCAGCAGGCCGACGACGATGGCGATGGTGGTGACGATTTCGAAGTAGACGATTGTCTTCAGGCCGATACGCCCAAGCTTCTTGGCGTCGCCCACGCCGGCGATGCCGACGATCAGGGAGGAGATGACGATCGGGATCACGATCATCTTGATCAGACGGATAAAGATATCGCCTGCCGGTTGCAGGACGTTACTGATCCACCAGGCCTTTTCGGCACTGAAGTGGTTGAGCAACGCACCAATTGCAATACCCAGAACCAGACCGATGAGGATCTGCCAGGCGAGGCTGATTTTTGCCTTCTTCATTATCTTTACCCTTACTTGCGTTTGACTCAGGCACATGCAGGAACTGGAACGCTCTTTAGCGGAAAAGTCTATGCATCTGCCTCCGTATAAGGTGCCCCGAAGCGCGTATTTACGGCTCTTCGGCAGGCGAAAAAAGGCGCAACTATTCCGATGCAAGGTTGCGCCGTCTAATGCCGTAAACGCCTACCCTATGCTGAATCGGCATGAGATTTTTTAATTGAAACTCGCGTCCCAATCGGTTCGATTACGCCATTTAAGCCAGCAAAAGTGCCGTGAACCGGCCATTTCGGCGTAAGGTGGGTTGTTTTTTGAACGAGGAATTTCGACGTAAAATTTCGGAAAAGGCCTACGTTACAAGACCAATAGTCCTACTGTTTAAACGGTATCTTTCTCGATATACGGTCGCCCGGAAACACCGCGTAATGTTTTCGCGCGCAGTGTGAGCGATAGACAAGATGAGCTGGGCGCTCTGGATCAACGTTTTGATGGTTTGAAAGCTCAGCGCAAGTCCGTCAAGCCAAAGAGGGCTGGCGAACTTGCGGCGCAGCTTTTTTCCCCTGACCCGGCCCTCTCGCAGGCACTCCTTGTACCCGTAGGTCACTGCGACCCTGTAACAGTCAGAGCGTCCCGGCCCCTTGGTCATGCGCCGGCCCTCCTCGGGCAGGTGCAATAAAGAGCAGCGGGGGGTGCTGCCCTTATGTTCGAAACCTAATACCAGTTCGGATCTTTCTTCAGGGTTTCCATCAGCAGATCCTGCATGCCCTCGTCGGGATTGCCGAGGAAGCGGTAGGTGGCATGTCGCGTTGGCGACTTGTCGGCCGGCAGTCCTTCGGGCACATCGACGAGCATGGCGTAAGCGTCTTTCTTGTCGAAACTGAACGCGACGATCAAGCGGTGGTTCAGGCATTTGTCTGCGGATTCGCAGAGAGGCCCGACCAGATACTTGTCGCCATCTTCCGTCACGGCAGTCATCTGTTGGTCAGGCGTGCCAGAGAGGTTCATCACCCACTCCGGCAGGCGCTCTTCCTTCTTCACCACGCCTTCCCAGGTTTCCCTGTATTGCGCATCGGAGCTCAACAACTCGTTGGCCCTTGTCTGGCCATCATTGGCCGCCATCGCCATGGCACTACCGCCCAGAAGCAGGGCGGCTGCCAGTGTCTTAAACGCAAGCGCACTCATCGTTAACCTCGGCCGCGACGGCCAAAGAAGAAGGAAGCGATGAACATCACCAGGAACACGACAAAGAGGATCTTGGCGATACCCGTGGCGGTGCCCGCGATACCACCGAAGCCCAATACGGCGGCGATGATGGCAATGATCAAGAACGTAATTGCCCAACTCAACATGGTGATTCTCCTTACTTCTCTATTTAGGGATGTTGCGTGTTCCGGCGCGTTGCGCCCGAATCTGTTTAATCCGTCAGAAAACCCAACGTTCTTCGCGTGGCAACTCATTGAGTGGCTGCGCTTGATCGACGTCCATCATGCGCATCGAGGCGCTCTCGGCCTGGCTGCTGCTGACGGCGCTGAAGTGTTTCTGCGTGCTGTGCTGGATCGAGATCAGCGGCTCAGGCTTCTGGCTGTTTTCCCAGCGCAGGTATTGCTGGCACACGATCAACGTGATCAACAGCGCAAGTACGCCAAACAGGCCTTGCTGGAGATGCAGTGGCGAGATACGCACTTGGGCGGCACGTTGGCGAGTCATCCTGGGTTCCTCACGCTTGTTCGGTTGGGGCAGTTCTGATCTGCCCGGGATGAGTGAGGTATTGCAGCCTGCATGCCAGTTTTTTTAATGAAAAAAATACAATAAAATCAATAACTTAAATGTAGTCTGAAAATAATTGGAGACGCATCCTGCACGATGGGTCATCTGTGGTCGTGCGGATTGCACGATTATTTCGTAGGAGTTTTCATTCTTATTGAATTGAGAGCAGGTCGTGGATGTCAGAAAAGGACGCAGGGAACGCCCTGCAAATCGGTGATTGTTTAAAAATTCAATAAAATCAGTGGATTAGCCGTAAAGGCATGAGAGAGCTACCCTCCTATGGCTGGCATCGTTCAGAATCAACCATGCAACTTGCCCGATTTTTTCGGGACTAACTCAAGACCAATCACTATGGAGCGTAGGAAAAATGGAATCTGCCACTGAGCATCAAGGCCGCATTCTGCTGGTGGACGATGAGTCCGCCATCCTGCGCACCTTCCGTTATTGCCTCGAAGACGAAGGCTATACAGTGGCCACCGCCAACAGCGCGGCTCAGGCCGATGCATTGCTGCAGCGCCAGGTGTTCGACCTGTGTTTCCTTGATTTGCGTCTGGGCGAGGACAATGGCCTCGACGTGCTGGCGCAAATGCGCGTTCAGGCACCTTGGATGCGTGTGGTCATCGTCACCGCGCATTCCGCTGTCGATACCGCCGTTGATGCGATTCAGGCCGGTGCCGCCGATTATCTGGTGAAACCGTGCAGCCCTGACCAGTTGCGTCTGGCCACTGCCAAGCAACTGGAAGTGCGCCAACTCTCGGCACGTCTGGAAGCGCTCGAGGGCGAGATTCGCAAACCCAAGGATGGTCTCGATTCCCACAGCCCAGCGATGAAAGTCGTACTGGAGACCGCGCGTCAGGTGGCGGGCACCGACGCCAACATTCTTATTCTGGGTGAGTCCGGCACCGGTAAGGGTGAACTGGCCCGGGCGATCCATGGCTGGAGCAAGCGCGAGAAGAAATCCTGCGTGACCATCAACTGCCCGTCGCTGACGGCGGAATTGATGGAAAGCGAGCTGTTCGGTCACAGCCGTGGAGCCTTTACCGGGGCCAGCGAAAGTACCTTGGGTCGCGTGAACCAAGCCGACGGCGGCACGTTGTTTCTCGACGAGATCGGCGATTTTCCCCTGACGTTACAACCCAAGTTGCTGCGTTTCATTCAGGACAAAGAATACGAACGGGTAGGGGATCCGGTGACCCGACGCGCCGATGTGCGGATTTTGGCGGCGACCAACCTCAATCTTGAAGACATGGTGCGCGATGGCCGCTTCCGTGAAGACCTGTTGTATCGCCTCAACGTCATCACTCTGCATCTGCCGCCACTGCGCGAGCGTGCCGAAGACATCCTGACCCTGGCCGACCGTTTCCTTGCACGCTTCGTCAAAGAGTATGCACGCCCCGCACGGGGGTTCAGCGATGAGGCCCGTGAGGCGCTGCTGGGCTATCGCTGGCCGGGCAACATTCGTGAACTGCGCAACGTGGTCGAGCGGGCGAGCATCATCTGCCCGCAGGAGCGTGTTGAAATCACTCACTTGGGTATGGCCGAACAACCCGCGAACAATGCGCCAAGGGTCGGCGCGGCGCTGAGCCTGGACGAGTTGGAAAAAGCCCACATTGGCGCGGTGCTGGCCACTGCCGGCACGCTGGATCAAGCGGCGAAAACCCTGGGCATCGACGCCTCTACCCTGTATCGCAAGCGCAAGCAGTACAACCTGTGAGTGCGCGACGATGAAACCGGCGGTGAAGTTGCGCACGCGTCTGTTCCTCAGTATTTCCGCGTTGATTACTGTGGCCTTGCTCGGGCTGCTGCTCGGGCTGGTCAGCGTGATGCAAATGGCCAGGACTCAGGAAGCGACGATTAGCAGCAACTTCTTGACCCTGGATCTGGGACTCAAACTGCGCCAGACCCTCGGCGACCAGTTGGTGCTTATGCTTGCGGAGAAGCCCGACCCTGCGGCGTTCGAGGCGTCCAGGCAGCGTTACCTGCAATTACTGGATGAAGGTATTGCGCAAGAAGTAGGAGGGGAGGCCAGAGAGTACGGCTTCAAACAGGCCAAGTCGGACTATCTGAGTTTTCTCAAGGCATTCGATCTGTCCCGCGACCCGACCAACGTGCTCAGTAACAATCGTGATCTTAGAGAGCGCTTCAACACGTTGCGCAACGGATTGATCACCGAGCACAAGCACGCGCTGGATAACGTCAACGCGGTGCAGCACGAGGCCCGTGACCGGGCACTTTTGATCGCTGGCCTGCTCGGGCTGGTGGGGCTGGCGGTGTTGATCATCGGTTTCGTGACTGCGCACGCAATTGCCCGGCGCATTGGTGCGCCCATCGAGGCATTGGCCAAAGCGGCTGACAATATAGGTCAGGGCAATTTTGAAGTGACCCTGCCGACATCGACAGCGATGGAAGTGAATCTGCTGTCCCGTCGTTTTGGCCTGATGGCGCAAGCGCTGCGCGAGCATCAGGCCACCAACGTCGACGAACTGTTGGCCGGCCAGCAACGGTTGCAGGCCGTACTCGACTGCATCGATGACGGATTGCTGATGATTGATCGTGACGGGCATCTAGAGCACCTCAATCCGGTCGCCCAGCGTCAATTGGGCTGGGACGATGACCGTCTGGGCCAAGGCTTGGCCAGCGCTCTTGAGCGGCCGGAACTGGATGCACAACTGCAACTGGTGTTGCGTGGTGGCACCCTGGAGCGAGCGCCGGAGGATTTGAGCATCGAGGTCGACGGCGAATCCCGCTTGCTGACGTATAGCCTGACGCCGGTCAGCCACACCCAGGGCCATATCCTCGGCGCAGTGATGGTGTTGCACGACGTCACCGAGCAACGGGCCTTCGAACGGGTGCGCAGCGAGTTTGTGCTGCGTGCCTCCCATGAGTTGCGCACCCCGGTCACCGGTATGCACATGGCGTTTGGTCTGTTCCGTGAGCGGGCGAAGTTTCCAGCAGAGTCTCGCGAAGCCGACCTGCTCGACACCGTCAACGAAGAAATGCAGCGCCTGATGCAGTTGATCAATGACTTGCTGAACTTCTCGCGTTACCAGAACGGTTTGCAGAAGCTGACGCTGGCGCCCTGTTCCATTGAGGATTTGCTGAGGCAGGCGCAGTTGCGGTTTGCCGAAACGGCAGCGGAAAAAGGCGTCTCATTGGAGGTGGAGGTGCAAGGGGTATTGCCGCATCTGCAGGCCGATCAGGCGCAACTGGATCGGGTGCTCGACAATCTGATCGACAATGCCCTGCGTCACACTGCTCGCGATGGCCAGATTCGCTTGCAGGCGCGCCGTCATGGCGAGCGTGTGATTATCAGCGTTGAAGACAATGGCGAAGGCATTGCCTACGGTCAACAGGGGCGGATCTTCGAACCGTTCGTGCAGGTCGGGCGCAAGAAGGGCGGCGCCGGGCTCGGATTGGCGCTGTGCAAGGAAATCGTTCAGTTGCATGGCGGGCGGATGGGGGTTTATTCGCGGCCGGGGCAGGGCACGCAGTTCTATATGGCGCTGGCGGTTTAGGCCTCGTCATCCATTCGGCGTCCTGCAAGGCGTCGCCCACGGGTGATCAGTTCAATGAACTGCACCGCGCTCAGCGCATGGGCGAACAGCCAGCCCTGACCGAACTTCACACCTTCGCTGCTGAGCAGTTCGGCTTGTGACTCAAGCTCGATCCCTTCGGCAATTACCTTCAAATCCAGTGCCTGGGCCATGTGAATGATGTGCGGCGCAACACCACTGCTGGCAGCGTCATGGCCGAGTGCATCGATGAAGGCCTTGTCGATCTTCAGGCAGTCCACCGGCAGGGTTTGCAGGTACGCGAGGCTGCAATAGCCGGTGCCGAAATCATCGATCAACACTTGATGGCCAACATTGCGCAACGCTTGCAGGTTTTCCCGCGCCACCACCACATCGATCAAACCGCGTTCGGTGACTTCGAAGGCAATCTGCCGCGCAGCGACCCGGTGCAGCGTCAACAGCCGCGCCATGACCTGACCGATGCGCGGCACCATCACGTCGCAGGCCGCGAGATTCACTGAGATGTACAACTGCGGGTTGGCGCGCAACACCGGCCCCAGTTGTTCGAGCAAGCGCTGGAGGACGAAGTCGGTCATCTGGCGGATCTGCCCGGTATTTTCCGCCATGGGGATAAACAGATCAGGGCTGGTTAACGTGCCGTCAGGGCGCCGCCAGCGCAGCAGGGCTTCGGCGCCAACGCAGTTGCGGCTGTCAAGGTCGAAGATCGGTTGATAGAGCACCTGCAACTCGCCCCGGCGGATGGCCCCGTGCAGTTCGGCGTCCAGCGACTGGCGCTGGCGCACCAGTAAAAACACAAAAAAACCCAAGAACGCACCCAGTAGCGCACAGGCTGGAATCATCCACCACCAGATGGCAGGGATGTGCAAGGCGCTCCTCGGCGTGATCAGCACCAGTTGGTATTGCGGATTGTCAGTGGGCATCCGGTAGATCAACCGGTTCTGGGTGATTTGCAAAACATCGCGGCTTTTTTTCGGCCAGGTTTCTGCGGGGGGCCAGGCCTGAGCCGTCCCCAGAACCGGGATCGCTCGGGTGCCATGATCCAGCACCACGAGCAAGCTGCTGCCGGGCGACAGGTCAACCATGTCCGTCAAATGTCCGCGCGAGGTCGCCACACGAAAATTGCCACGCCCGAGCATCAGCGCGGCACGGTTTTCATCGGGTTCGGTGGTGGTGTTCAGCCAATAGCTGTAGGTCGGGCCTTTGATGTCGGGAGGGCGCGCGACCGACAGGCCTTCCTGCCGTGGACGGTTGGAGCAGGTGCGCGTGGCGTCTTTGTAAGCGGCCTCGTAGACGAAGCGGTAGTTGAAGGTGACTTGCTGCAGCGTGGCGATCATTTCGTCATCGCAACGGCGCAACGGCTGGGCTTCCAGATCGTCGAGACTTTCGCGCAACTGGCCGAACAGTTGCTCGAGGCGTGCGAGAAAACGTTCGCCCTGAGCGTTCATTTCCTGGCTTTCACTTTGCTCGACATAGCGCGTGGCGATGAACATTGTGCCAGCGATCAACAGGCAGGTGCTGAGGACAGCCGCGATCATCGCCAAAAACCAAGGGCGATAAAACCAGCTACGCAGTGTCTCTCGGGTAGCAACCATCATGGAATATCCGAAGAGTTACCAATGAGTTATAGCTGCTGATTGCGCATTTGCCCTGACCGTCGGGCGGGCGTCATTATTTTGTCTGGTTGAGTACCAGCAACAGTGCTGCCGTTTGCGCGTCCGGTGTGCCGTCGAAACGCGCGGGGCGGAAATGCATCTGGAACGCAGCGATTACATGACGCGTCGCAACGTCCAGTTCGCCGGTCTGCGGAGTGTCGTAACCCAAATGGGCCAGTTGCTCCTGGAACCAGCTGATGCTCGGCAGTTCGCGGCTGTTGAACAGTGCCTGCTGACGGGCCACGGCTTGTTTATTGGGCCACACGCCAAGGCCTTGTTCGGCGAGTCGCTTCCAGGGGAACAACGGCCCCGGATCGAGCTTGCGCAAGGGCGCAATGTCGCTGTGACCGATGATGTGGCGTGGGCTGATGCCATTACGCTTGCTGATGTCCTTGAGCAGAACGATCAAGGCTTGAATCTGCGCTTCGCTGTAGGGATACCACAGGCGTCCGGTCGGGGTGTCCTTGAAACCCGGATTGACGATTTCGATACCGATGGAGCTTGAGTTGAGCCAGGTGCGGCCCTGCCATTGGCTTTCGCCGGCGTGCCAGGCGCGCTGACGTTCATCCATCAATTTGTAGACCGTCGCGTTTTTATCATCACCAATCAGGTAATGGCTGCTGACTTCGCCGTGGGTCAGCAATTGCAGCGAGCGCTCAAGCGAAGCGGAGGTGTAATGCACGACTACGAACTGGATGCGGCTGTCGTGATTGGCTGAAGGATGGCTGGTGTCGTAACGCGGGCCGCTGGCACAACCGGCAAGAACGAGCAGTGACGCGAGGAGGGCAAAGAATTTCATGGCAGAGGGCAATACACGCAAGTCAGTAATGCAACAGTGTAACGTACTGACTTGCGTCTAGATGATCAGCGGGTGGATTTAAACAAAATGGAACAATTTGCTCAGCCCAGTTCGATCCGGTTGCGCCCGGCATCTTTCGCGCGATAAAGCGCCTGATCGGCTCTTTTGATGACGAGATCGCTGTGTTCTCCCGCTCTGAACGAGGCGAGTCCCATCGAAAGGGTGATCGTGACCCGTTCGCCCTTGAAGTGGAACGGACACGCCTCGACGGCTGCCCGCAGGGTTTCCAGCAATTTTGCGCCGACCGCTGGCGGGGTGGCCGGTAGCAGCAGAACGAACTCTTCGCCGCCGAAACGAGCGATGAAGTCAGAGCCGCGCAGACGCTTGCGCAGCACGGTGGCGATGATCTTCAGCACCTTGTCGCCGGCCAGGTGGCCATAGTTGTCGTTGATCCGTTTGAAGTGATCAAGGTCGAGCATCGCCAGGCTCAAGGTGTTGCCGTGTTGCTGCCATTGCTTGATTTCATGTTCGAGGCGTTCGCTCCACGCGGCGCGGTTGGGCAGGCCGGTGAGCGGGTCGATCAAGGCCTTTTGGCGTTGTTCTTCAAGGTGCTCGCGAAAGCCCTGAGCCTCTTGTTCCATATGGGCCACACGTTCGGACAGACCTTTGAGTCGCGCCGCCACTTCCTGCTCGCGGGCATCGCGCTGCTTCTGGTGCTGATCCATGGTGCCGAGCAAACCTTCTAGATGGTTTTCCAGCACTTGCTTGAGGTCATCCAGATCTGCCGCTTCCTGCACGCTGGTCTGCAAGCCGTCGACTTGCTCACGGATCTGCGTGTCCATGGCCCGCGCCGCCGAGCTGTTGTCGGCATGGCCATCGCTGGCGGCTTGCAGGTTGCTCTGGAATGCTTCGAGGCGTTCGTTGAGTTGCTGCAGATACACTTCAAATTCGTGCTGGCCACTGTCGGTGATGGCCAGCATCAACGTCGCGAGATCGTCGAGGATCGGGATCAATTCGTACCAGTTCAGGCCGTGCTTGAGCCGGTCGCGCATGGCTTCGGCTTGCGGGCGGTGACGTTCGGGCAGGGTCAGGTCGTCGAGCAGGCCGATCAGCGTGTCTTCGATGTGCTTGGCCACCGAGCTGTAGGACGGCTCGGGGGAGTCAGGCAGAGCGAACAGGATATCGTCCTCGGATTGCTCCGGGTCGATGGCTGCCAAGGCCTGAGCGATTGGCTCGGGCAAGGGCAGGCTGTCGAGGATCATCGGCGTTGGATCACCGGGGTGGATCAACTCGTCGGGGTTCAGGTTTGCGGGGATGACCGGGGGCGGAGCTGGCGCGCCAATGACTTCAGGCTCAGGCTCGATTATTTCTGCTTCGGTCGGGGCGCTGACCACTTCAACGGCGACCTTGGGCGGCACAAAGGCGAGTACTTGCGGTTCGGCCTGAATCGGGGTCGTTGGCGCGGGTGTTTCGATCGCTACGGCTGGCGCTGCTTGCTCAAGCACAGGAGCCGCAGGCAGTGGTTCGCTGATGTCGGTGGGAGCGACCGCTATGGGCTCGGACTCGGGCGCCGCGGCGGCGAGCGACGGCTCTTTGGGTGTTTCCTGCGCAGGCGCTTCTGGGGCTGACGCTGGCGTCTCCTCAGTGTCACGACTGCCAAACAAGCGTTGGAACAATCCCGGGCGCCCCGGTTCTGCCTGCGTCTCCAACTGGCTCAAGGCTTTGCCTTGCAAACCGCTCAGCTCACTCAGCAGCAGCGGCATTTCGCGGGCCTGACCCACCCGGCCGTCCAATTGTTTGGCGAATTTTTTCAGCGGTTGAGCGACGTCCCTTGGCAACGGCAAGGATTGCAACTGAGCGACCAGCGCGGTCAGCGCGGTGCTGACCTGTTCAATCCGGGTTTCGCGACGCTGCTCGGAATCGAGCACGGCTTTTTCCAGGCGTGGCAACAGGGCGGCGAGGCCGGCATCCATGTCGTCGGTGCGCACCACGTCGCGCATCTCTTTCATGCATTGATCAACGACGCGGTCGGTGCCTTCGGCCGCCAGCGTGCTGCGCACCAGCCCACGACGCAGCAAGTCGAGCCGGGCGGCCCAGCGGCGCTCAAGTTTGTCCTGTTGTTCGATGCTTTTGAGGTACTTCTCTTTCCAGCGCTGGGCGTCGTCGCTCATTCAGGGGTTCCGCGAGGGGCAGGACTCAGCGCGGGGAATGCATCGGCCGTGAGCGAACCCGGCAAACGAATCTCCACCGCGACCGGCAGGTGATCGGAAATCGGTTGGGCCAGCACTTCGACCTTTTCCAGGGTCAGGGTCGGGCTGAGCAAAATATGATCAAGGCAGCGCTGAGGTCGCCAGCTGGGGAATGTCGCTTCCACCTGCGGGGCCAGCAAGCCGAGATCGCGTAACGGCGAGTGTTGCAGCAAATCGCTGGCATGGGTGTTCATGTCGCCCATCAACACCTGGTGCTTGTAACCACCGATCAGCTCGCGAATGTAGGCCAGTTGCAGGCTGCGCACGCGCGCGCCGAGGGCCAGGTGCATCATCACCACCACCAGCGCTTCCGGCCCTTCGCCGAAGCGCAGCAGGATCGCGCCGCGACCTTTCGGGCCGGGCAGCGGGTGATCTTCAATCGCCCATGGGCGCAGACGACTGAGCACGCCATTGCTGTGCTGAGCCAGTCGGCCGAGGTTGCGATTGAGTTGTTGATACCAGTAAGGGAAGGCGCCGAGGTGGGCCAGATGTTCGACCTGATTGACGTAGCCTGAGCGCAGGCTGCCGCCATCGGCTTCCTGCAGGGCGACCAGATCGAAATCGCCGAGCAGGTCGCCGATCTTTTGCAGATTGCCTGAGCGCCCGGTGTGCGGCAGAAAATGCTGCCAGCTTCGGGTCAGGTAATGGCGATAACGCTCGGTGCTGATGCCAACCTGAATGTTGAAACTGAGCAAGCGCAGACGCTGGTCTGCTGGCAGACCCGTAGACGCCAGGTGATGCTCGTTGACCTGCGGATCATGCAGGCCAACGATGCGTTCGGTTTTCCAGCGGCGCATGACGGTTGCCGCGCTTAGTTGGCAGCAGCCTTGTTAGCCGCTCGCTCTTTGGCGACCAGTTGATCAGCCAGTTGCAGAGCCTGCTCGGCACCACCGGCGGAGCCGATGTCGAAGCGGTACTTACCGTTGACGATCATGGTTGGAACACCGGAGATTTCATACTTCTTGGCCAGTTCTTTGGCTTTGCGGATCTGACCTTTGATGGCGAACGAGTCGAAGGTTGCCAGGAACTTGTCTTTGTCCACGCCCTGGGTGGCGAGGAAGTCAGCCATGTCGTTCTTGTCGGTCAGCTTCTTGTGTTCTTTCTGGATGGCGTTGAATACCGCGGCGTGAACCTTGTGTTCGACGCCCATGGCTTCCAGGGTCAGGAACATCTGACCGTGAGCGTCCCATGGGCCGCCGAACATGGCAGGAATGCGCACGAAATTCACATCTTTAGGCAGCTTTTCAACCCATGGGTTGATCACGGGCTCAAAGGCATAGCAATGCGGGCAGCCATACCAGAACAGCTCGACCACTTCGATCTTGCCAGGCTCTGCCACTGGCACCGGATTAGCCAGTTCAACATAAGGTGCGGCAGGGGCTTCAGCGGCCTGGGCGGTCACGCCGAACAGGCTGGCAGCGACGAGGGCGGCGCTGATGATCAGATTACGCATGCTTTACTCCTGGACAATTTGGGTCGCCTCGCGCGACCTGTTTTCTGACAGGTCCTGGCGGGCATGAGTTCTGTAGTGTAACGGCAGCGGCCACAAAAAAGGGCGGCCAAAGCCACCCTTTTTATACTTGCTGGGAAGGATTAATCGAGCGTTAACGTTGCAGGCGATGTGCATCACCCGCAACGCTCGAATCAAGGCGATCAGTGCAGGCCTTGAATGTAGCTGGAGACTGCCTCGATGTCCTTGTTGCTGAGCTTGGCAGCGATGCTGCGCATGATCATGGTGTCGCCATCGTTGGTGCGATCACCCTCACGGAAATCGGTCAACTGCTTGGCGATGTACTGAGCGTGTTGGCCACCCAGATGCGGGAAGCCGGCAGCTGCGTTGCCAGCGCCATTGGGCGAGTGGCAGCCGATGCACGATGGCATGCCTTGATCGAGCTTGCCGCCACGGAACAGCGCTTCACCGCGCGCGACGAGCTTGGGATCCGCTGCACCGACGCTGCCTTTCTGGCTGGCGAAGTAGGCGGCGAGGTCGGCCAGATCCTGATCGCTCAGGTTGGTCAACAGGCCGGTCATTTCCAGAACCGTGCGCTTGCCCGACTTGATGTCGTGCAGTTGCTTGGTCAGGTAGCGTTCACCTTGACCCGCCAGTTTCGGAAAGTTTGGCGCCATGCTGTTCCCGTCCGGGCCATGGCAGGCGCCGCAAACGGCGGCTTTTGCCTGGCCGGCGGCGGCATCACCGGCAGCATGGGCAAAGCCTGAGATTCCCACGGTCAACAGCAGACTCACGATCAATTTGTTCATCAGCTAATCCAACTACGGCTAAGGGTTAAGAGTTATGGGCCGGGCTTACTCTCGCTCATCCAAAGGATGATGGCCTGGTAATCCTCGGCACTGCAGTCCATGCACAAACCACGCGGCGGCATCGCCTTGAAACCCTGGGTCACGTGTTGCACCAGCGTCTCCATACCTTTCGCCAACCTCGGCGTCCAAGCCTTCTGATCGCCTCTTTTGGGCGCCATGGGGAGTTGGCCGGAATGACAGGCACCACAAACACGGTTGTACACGGCTTCCGGTTCCTGTGTAGCCTGTGCGCTGTAAAGCGGTATCAGGACTCCGGCAGCCAGCAGCCATTTCGTCATAAAACGACCTTTTCAGGGTTGAGAGCGTTCTGCGTTCTAATGCGCAATCAAGGTCTGTCGCTCTCCTGAGCTTCATCCTACGCTGGGACAAAGCACACACAAAATCTGCGGCATTATATACTGGCGTCACTGAAACGGAAGCGACACCGCGTTCCGGCGCCGCCCACATCGGAAATCTCATGCAACTCAAGAATCCCATCCTCGGCCTGTGCCAACAGTCCACGTTCATGCTCAGTGCCGCCAAAGTCGATCAATGCCCCGACGACGAAGGCTTTGAAGTGGCTTTCGCCGGTCGTTCCAACGCCGGCAAATCCAGCGCCCTGAACACCCTGACTCACGCCAGCCTGGCGCGCACCTCGAAAACCCCGGGGCGCACGCAACTGTTGAACTTCTTCAAGCTAGACGATGATCGGCGTCTGGTCGACCTTCCGGGCTACGGTTATGCAAAAGTGCCGATCCCGCTCAAGCAGCACTGGCAGCGTCACCTTGAGGCTTACCTCGGTGGCCGCGAGAGTTTGAAGGGGTTGATTCTGATGATGGACATCCGTCATCCAATGACCGACTTCGACCTGTTGATGCTCGACTGGGCCGTTGCGGCCGGCATGCCGATGCACATTCTGCTGACCAAGGCCGACAAGCTGACTTACGGCGCGGCCAAGAACACGCTGCTCAAAGTGCAGTCGGAAATTCGCAAGGGTTGGGGTGATCTGGTCACTATCCAGCTGTTCTCGGCGCCAAAACGCATGGGCCTGGAAGAGGCCTACACTGTGTTGGCAGGCTGGATGGAACTGGCTGACAAGGGCGCTGAAGCAGCGGCTGAGTAAGTGATTGCAAAATTGTCAGTGGCGCATTCTGGCAAGGGCGTCGCAGGCAATTTTTGGGCAAAAAAAGCCCCGGATTTCATTTGGGGAGGGAGAAATTCCGGGGTTCAAGTTCCGAACCGCTAGGGCGGGGTTCAGATATCTGCCAACACTTAACACAACATAGGAGCATCGAAGGGCTTCACCAGCCATTCAGTAACTCTGAGTCGTGTTCTTCCAGATTAGTTCAGATTTTTTTCAAAAAGCTTTGGAATAACCCCAAGAGCTTTTCGGACTAAGCGCATTTTCCGGGCTCTGCCGCGACGTCATGCCGCAGCAGAGCCGGTTTCAAATGGCTCAGTGAGCCTCATCCCAGTTGTTGCCCACGCCGACTTCCACCAGCAACGGCACATCCAGTTTCGCCGCTTCGCTCATGTGCACGCGAATCTCGGCGCTGACCTGCTCGACCAGATCCTCGCGAACCTCCAGCACCAGTTCATCGTGCACCTGCAGGATGACTTTGGCGTCCAGTCCGGACGTCGCCAACCAGTTGTCCACCGCCACCATGGCTTTCTTGATGATGTCCGCTGCGGTGCCCTGCATCGGCGCGTTGATCGCCGTGCGTTCGGCGGCGGCGCGTTCCTGTGGCTTGTTGGAGTTGATCTCCGGCAGGTACAGGCGCCGACCAAAGAAGGTCTCGACATAACCTTGATCCGCCGCTTGGGCGCGGGTGCGATCCATGTATTCGCGAACACCTGGATAACGGGCGAAGTAGGTATCGATGTAAGCCTTGGCGGTCTTGGTGTCGACGCCGATGTCCTTGCCGAGTTTCTGTGCGCCCATGCCGTAGATCAGACCGAAGTTGATCGCTTTGGCGCCGCGGCGCTGGTCGGAAGTGACTTCGTTGAGCTCCACCTTGAACACTTCGGCAGCGGTTGCGGTATGCACGTCCAGATTGTTGCGGAAGGCGTTCATCAAACCTTCGTCCTTGGACAGGTGCGCCATGATCCGCAGTTCGATCTGCGAATAGTCAGCCGCCAGCAGTTTGTAGCCTTTTGGCGCCACGAACGCCTGACGGATGCGCCGGCCTTCAGCGGTGCGTACCGGAATGTTCTGCAGGTTCGGATCGCTGGAGGACAAACGACCGGTCGAGGCCACCGCCTGATGGTACGACGTATGGATGCGCCCGGTACGCGGGTTGATCTGCTCCGGCAGGCGATCGGTGTAAGTGCTTTTCAGCTTGCTCATGGAACGGTGTTCCATCAGCACTTTCGGCAAGCGGTGATCGTCCTCGGCCAGTTTCGCCAGCACTTCTTCAGCGGTGGATGGCTGGCCCTTGGCGGTTTTCTTGAGTACCGGCAGGCCGAGCTTCTCGTAGAGAATCACGCCCAGTTGCTTGGGCGAGCCAAGGTTGAATTCTTCCCCCGCGATCTCGAACGCTTCGCGCTCCAGTGCGACCATTTTGTTACCCAGTTCAATACTCTGGATGCCGAGCAGTTCGGCATCGACGAACGCCCCTTGGCGCTCGATGCGCGCCAACACCGGTACCAGCGGGATTTCGATGTCGGTCAGCACGCTGGCCAGGCTTGGGATCGCGCTGAGTTTTTCGAACAACGTCTGGTGCAGACGCAGGGTGATGTCGGCGTCTTCGGCGGCATACGGCCCGGCCTGCTCCAGCGCAATCTGGTCGAACGTCAGCTGTTTGGCGCCTTTGCCAGCGATGTCCTGGAAACTCACGGTGGTGTGGTCCAGGTACTTCTGCGCCAGGCTGTCCATGTCGTGACGGGTGGCGGTGGAGTTGAGCACGTAGGACTCGAGCATCGTGTCGAAGGCGATGCCGCGCACGGTGATGCCTTCGTTCTGATCACCGCCGATGGCGCAGTTGGCCAGGATATTCATGTCGAACTTGGCGTGCTGGCCGACCTTGAGCTTGTTCGGGTCTTCCAGAATGGGCTTGAGCGCGCGCAGCACGGTGTCACGATCCAGTTGCTCAGGCACGCCGATGTAGGAGTGGGTCAACGGGATGTACGCCGCTTCGTTGGCCTGCACGGCGAACGACAGACCGACCAGTTGCGCCTGCTGCGCGTCGATGCCGGTGGTTTCGGTGTCGAAGGCGAACAGCTTGGCGCTCTTGAGTTTTTCCAGCCAGACGTCGAAACGCGCCTGATCGAGGATGGTCTCATAGGCGGCTTGGGCCGGAGCGGCCGGGGTCTCGGCCTCTGGCGTGCTGAACAGATCGCCCGCCGGCTCAGGCGCCGCAGCGCTGCTCAATTCCAGTCGTTTGGCGTCTCGATCGAGATCGTTGATCCAGCTCTTGAACTCCAGGAGCGTGTAAAGCTCGTAGAGCTTGGCCTGATCTTCGGCGCGCATCTGCAAATCGTCGAGTTCGACGTCCAGCGGCACGTCGATCTTGATGGTCGCCAGTTGATAGGAGAGGAACGCCATCTCCTTGTGCTCTTCGAGCTTGGCCGGCAGGGTTTTGGCGCCGCGAATCGGCAGGGTCGGCACGATGTCGAGATTGGCGTACAGCTCGGTGAGACCGCCATTCACGCCGACCAGCAGGCCGGACGCGGTTTTTGGGCCGATGCCGGGAACGCCCGGAATGTTGTCGGAAGAATCGCCCATCAGCGCCAGATAATCGATGATCTGCTCCGGAGCGACGCCGAATTTCTCCTTCACGCCCTCCACGTCCATCGAACTACCGGACATCGTATTGACCAAGGTAATGTGGCCATCGACCAGTTGCGCCATGTCCTTGTCGCCGGTGGAGATGACCACCGGGCGATCCGCCGCCGCGCTGCTGCGCGCCAGGGTGCCGATCACGTCGTCAGCCTCGACGCCTTCCACGCACAGCAGCGGGAAGCCGAGAGCGATCACGCTCTGGTGCAGCGGCTCGATTTGCACGCGCATGTCGTCGGGCATGCTGGGGCGATTGGCCTTGTATTCGGCGTACATCTCATCGCGAAAGGTCCCGCCCTTGGCGTCGAACACCACGGCGAACGGGCTGTCCGGGTACTGCTTGCGCAGACTCTTGAGCATGTTCAACACGCCTTTGACCGCACCGGTCGGCAGGCCTTTGGAGGTGGTCAACGGGGGCAGGGCGTGGAAAGCGCGGTACAGGTAAGACGAACCGTCCACCAGGACGAGGGGGGCTTGGCTCATGAGCAGAATCAACCTTTTCGGCGGGCCCGGCGCTAGAATAGCGGGACCGTTGACGACAAAGGGACAAGGTTATCATGCGTACGTTAAATCGCTTGCTGCTGGTCAGTTTGATTGCTGTCTCACCGTTGGCCGCAATGGCGGCAGATGATGCGCCGTCAAAGGAGCCGGAAGTTACCATTAACACGCACACGGAAGGCGACAAGGTTATCCAGGAATACAGTCGCAGTGGTTTCGTCTATGCGATCAAGGTCACGCCGAAGGGTGGCAAACCGTATTTCCTGGTGCGCGCCGATGGTACGGACGCGAACTACATTCGCTCCGACCAGCCGGATATGCTGATTCCGTCGTGGGAAATCTTTACCTGGAAGTAAGTTTCCCGACTTTTAATCGGCGTCGCCTGACCGCGACGCCTGAACTGAGCAGTTTTTAACCATGTCTGTGTTCACTCCCCTGGCTCGGCCCGAGCTGGAAACCTTTCTCGCCCCTTACGGGCTTGGCCGTCTGCTTGATTTCCAGGGGATCGCCGCCGGCAGCGAAAACACCAATTTCTTTATCAGCCTGGAGCAGGGCGAGTTTGTCCTGACCTTGGTCGAGCGCGGCCCGGTGCAGGAGATGCCGTTCTTCATCGACCTGCTCGACGTGCTGCACGAAGCCGATTTGCCGGTGCCTTACGCACTGCGCACCACCGAAGGCCAGGCGTTGCGGGAGCTCAAGGGCAAACCGGCGCTGCTGCAACCGCGCCTGGCCGGCAAGCACATCAAGGTCGCCAATGCTCAGCATTGCGCGCAGGTCGGCGAGTTGCAGGCGCATCTGCACCTGGCGACCCAGGGCGAGCGCATGATCAAGCGCACGACCGATCGTGGCCTGGACTGGATGCTGGAAGAGGGCACCGAGTTTCTCTCGCACCTGGCCGACGAGCCGCGTGCGCTGCTGCACAAAGCGCTGGATGAGATCACTGCGCAGAAAGAAAAAATTCTCGCGCTGCCACGGGCCAACATCCACGCCGACCTGTTCCGCGACAATGCGATGTTCGAAGGCACGCACCTGACCGGTCTGATCGACTTCTACAACGCCTGCTCGGGGCCGATGCTGTATGACGTGGCGATTGCCTTGAACGACTGGTGTTCGGACGATGACGGCTTGATCGACGGCCCGCGTGCCCGGGCTTTCCTCGGTGCCTATGCGGCGCTGCGGCCGTTCACGGCGGCGGAGGCTGAGTTGTGGCCGACGATGCTGCGCGTGGCGTGTGTGCGGTTCTGGCTGTCGCGGTTGATCGCGGCCGAACAGTTTGCCGGGCAGGACGTGTTGATTCACGATCCGAAGGAGTTTGAGCAGCGTTTGGCGCAACGCCAGCAGGTTCTCACCCCTCTACCGTTTGCCCTTTAAAAGCTTCGCGAGCAAGCCCGCCACCTTGGTTCTGTGTCATGCACACATCCAAGGTGGGAGCGGGCTCGCACGCGAATGGGCCGACACAGATGGCCGGGTTTAGAGAGACTCCAGGCAGCCGGCCAGATCATTGCCCAATTTTTCCAGCACCTGCTCATACCCCTGAGCAGTCGCCGGGGTGTACCCGCCCAGCGCATCGAGCTCGGCCAGTTTTACCGGCAGACCGGCCACCAGTGTTTCCGCCAGACGCGGGCGCAGTGGCGGCTCGCTGAATACACACGTCTTGCCTATTTCCTGCAAGCGTTTGCGCATTGCCGCCACGTGTTGCGCACCTGGCTGCACTTCCGCCGCTACGCTGAACACGCCGGTGTGCTTCAAGCCGTAAGCGTCTTCGAAGTAATCAAATGCTTCGTGAAAAACGAAGTACGGTTTGCCTTCAATGCTGGCCAGACGCTTCTTGAGCCGCTGATCCAAGGCATCCAGTCGTTCATCGAACGCCTTGGCGTTGTGCTGATAGCGCTCGGCATTGGCCGGGTCGGCGGCGCTTAGATCCGTTGCCATTTTGTCGGCAATAACGCGCGCGTTCACCGGCGATAGCCACAAATGCGCGTCCAGCGTGCCCGGACGGTGATCGTGATCATGCTCATCGGCGTCTTCGGCGTGGGAATGGCTGTCTTGCGCGAAATGACGCAATTTCAATCCCGGCAAATCCTGCACCGCCACGCTCGGCAGCTTCCGACCGCTCAGCACGCGCGGCAGGAACCCTTCCATGTCCGGGCCGATCCAGTAGAGCAGGTCCACCGATTGCACTTTCCGTACGTCGGATGGGCGCAGGGCATAGTTATGTGGCGAGGCGCCCGGCGGCAGCAGCACTTCGGGAGTCGCCACGCCGTCCTGCACCGCCGCTGCAATCAGTTGCAACGGTTTGATGCTGGTGAGGACTTTGACCTCGGCCTGAGCCGAACCGATCAGCAGGAAACTGGCGACAAATGCCGCAAAAACAGAAAAAAGTCGGGACACGATGACCACTCAAGGAGGCGAGAACGGGTAACATAATAACGTCTCTATCAAAACTCGTCGCCGCCCATGCCTATTACACCGATTGCCAGCCGTCCCCACGACCACTCTCATTGCGTGCACAGTGCTTTGTCCGAGGCCGATGCCTTGTGCGCCCAGAAAGGCCTGCGCCTGACCGCGTTGCGCCGCCGGGTGCTGGAGCTGGTGTGGCAGAGCCACAAGCCGCTGGGCGCTTATGACATCCTCGCGGTACTCAGCGAGCAGGACGGCCGCCGCGCCGCGCCGCCGACCGTCTATCGCGCACTGGATTTCCTTCTGGAAAACGGCCTGGTGCATCGCATTTCCTCGCTCAATGCCTTCGTCGGCTGCGTGCAGCCGGAGCACGCGCATCAGGGCCAGTTCCTGATCTGCCGCGACTGCCACGCCGCAATCGAACTTGAACAAAAATCCATCAGCGACGCGATCATCAACAGCGCCAGGGATGTCGGTTTCATCGTCGAAGCCCAGACCGTCGAAGTCGTCGGCCTGTGCTCCGGTTGCCAGGGGGCTTGATGAGCAACGCGCTGATCCGTCTGGAGCAGGTCGCCGTCACGTTTGCCGGGCAGACCGTGCTGGACAACATCGATTTGAGCGTCGAGCCGGGACAGATCGTCACTCTGATCGGCCCCAACGGCGCCGGCAAAACCACGTTGGTGCGCGCCGTGCTCGGGTTGTTGAAGCCGGACAGCGGCAGCGTCTGGCGCAAGCCGAAGCTGCGCGTCGGCTATATGCCGCAAAAACTTCATGTCGACCCGACCCTGCCGCTCTCGGTGCTGCGTTTTCTGCGCCTGGTGCCGGGCGTCGATCGCCCGCGTGCACTGGCGGCGTTGAAGGAAGTGGGCGCCGAACACGTCATCGACAGCCCGGTACAAAGCGTTTCCGGCGGTGAAATGCAGCGCGTGCTGCTGGCCCGGGCGCTGTTACGCGAACCGGAGCTGTTAGTGCTCGACGAACCGGTGCAAGGCGTCGACGTTGCCGGTCAGGCCGAGTTGTACAGCCTGATCACCCGGCTGCGCGACCGCCATGGCTGCGGTGTACTGATGGTTTCTCACGATTTGCATCTGGTGATGAGCACCACCGATCAGGTGGTCTGCCTCAACCGTCACGTCTGCTGCTCCGGGCACCCCGAGCAAGTCAGCGGCGATCCGGCGTTCGTCGAGCTGTTCGGCAAGAACGCGCAGAGCCTGGCGATCTATCACCACCATCATGACCACGCCCACGACCTGCACGGTTCAGTGGTCAAGGGCCCGGTTTCGGGCCAACCCCACGTTCATGGAGACAACTGCAAGCATGGCTGATTTTCTGTTGTATGCCCTGCTTGCAGGTCTGGCGCTGGCGCTGGTTGCCGGGCCGTTGGGGTCTTTCGTGGTCTGGCGGCGCATGGCCTATTTCGGCGATACGTTGTCGCATGCGGCCCTGTTGGGGGTGGCCTTGGGCTTTGTGCTGGATGTCAGCCCGACGGTTGCCGTAACGGTCGGTTGCCTGCTGCTGGCGGTGCTGCTGGTGACGTTGCAACAGCGCCAGCCACTGGCGTCCGACACGCTTTTGGGAATTCTCGCACCGAGCACGCTCTCTCTCGGGCTGGTGGTACTAAGCTTCATGCATGAAGTGCGGATCGACCTGATGGCCTATCTGTTCGGCGACCTGCTGGCGATCAGCCCGACCGATCTGGCGTGGATCCTCGGCGGCAGCGCGGCGGTGCTGGTGTTGCTGGTGACACTGTGGCGCCCATTGCTGGCGATCACCGTGCATGAAGAGTTGGCCAAAGTCGAAGGCCTGCCGGTGGCCGGTCTGCGCATGGCGCTGATGCTGTTGATTGCGGTGGTGATCGCGGTGGCGATGAAAATCGTCGGGGTGTTGCTGATTACTTCGCTGTTGATCATCCCGGCGGCTGCGGCACAGCGTCATGCCCGTTCACCGGAGCAAATGGCCGTGGGCGCAAGCCTGCTGGGCATGCTCGCGGTGTGTGGCGGCCTGGCGCTGTCGTGGTTCAAGGACACCCCGGCCGGCCCGTCAATCGTTGTGACGGCGGCCGCACTGTTTCTGCTGAGTTTTGTTCTGCCCCGTCGAGGGGTGTAGACTTGCTCGCTTTTTGCGCAAATAGAGAGTCGCAGGAATGAAGCCGTTCGCCTCCCGTTATCTGCTCCTTGTCGCATTTTCACTGCTGCTGGGCGCCTGCCAAAGCACGCCACCGGTGGCTGAAGTCGCCGATGCGCGAGCTACGGCCATCGCACAGCTGGAGCAAAGCCTGGCCAGTAGCGAATTGGCCACTGCCGAAGACCAGTTGGCCGCCATGCAGGCCGAAACCCCCAACGATCAATCCCTTGAGCACTATCAGCGGCAATTGGCCGAGGCGTATCTGCGTCGTAGCCAGATCGTGCTGCAGAAGGGGGACGTGAATGCTGCGGCTACCGCGTTGAGCCGTGCGCGTGCGTTGATGCCGAAAGCGCCAGCGCTGACCGGTGGCGTCAACGGTGCCATCACCCAAGCGCGCAAGGCCGAACTGGAAAAGGCCGAAGCAGCGTTGTTGGCAGCCGAAGCCAAGCCGAAAGCCAAGGTGATTGATCCGACCGCCGAGAGCACTACGGTTGCGCTGAACATCACCGATAGCCGCAAACTTCGTCGGCAGCTCGATGCGATCGCCGCCGATGTGGTGAATTACGAATGTGCAGTGAGCATTCAGGCGCCCCGCACCAATGATTACCCTTGGTTGGCGACGTTGCTGACCAAGCGGGTGAAGAAATTGAATCCGGATTTCGATCTGAAAATCGAGAAACAGATTTTGCGCACGGTGCCGGCGCAGATGGTTCTAAGTCCGAAAAAGCCCTAAAAGCTTCGCAAGCAAGCCCGCTCCCACCCTTGATCCTCTGTGCCCACAAATTTTGTGTTCGACGCAGATCCAGAGTGGCAGCGGGCTTGCTCGCGAAGGTGTCCCTTCAGTCAGTGAATGACTTTTAGGCCGCAATGGCTTTCGCCTTAGGCTCGCGTGCCCAAACCCGATGCTGCCCGATCGCGGCAAAGAACGGTTTGGTCAGCGCACCAACATCCTTGCCCTCAAGCAGCCCGGCATCCGCCTCCAGCTTCAGCACATCCAGCAACTGCTTGGCGTCACCCTGCAACGCAATCGCCTTCAAATGCTTGTACGCCTCCAGCAGGTAGTGCAACGCCACGCCGTCACCGCTCAACGCCTTGATCGATGCCGCGCCACCCGGCACGAACACCGCATCAAAGATCACCGACGGCATACCTTCCATCGAGGCATCCACCGGCAGGCTTTTGCCATCAGCGGTTTTGACGGGTGCCGACGTCGGCCCGAGCAGTTTGGCGTGTGCCCCCTCAGCTTCAAGCGCTTTCTTCATGGCATCAATCGCCGCACCATCGACGCCGTTGGCCGCAAGAATGGCTACTTTTCGCGTCTTGATGTTCTCCGGCAACAGATTTGCCTGACTCAGTGCAGGGGATCGGTCCGGTGACGTTTTGCGCACCTCAATCGTGCCTTTGGCTGGCGCCGGCAAACCGAGGTTCTCGGCCACTCGCTTGGCCAGTTCCAGATCGATGTTGGCCAGAATTTCGTTCACCTGCCGCGCACGGATGAATTCGCGCTCGACCTTGCCCAACTCAAAGCTGTAAGCAGAAATGATGTGTTCCTGCTCATGCTTGCTCATGCTGTGAAAGAACAACCGTGCTTGAGAGAAGTGATCGCTGAACGACTCGCTGCGCTGGCGGATCTTGTTGGCGTCAATGCGTTCCGGATAGCTCTCGAAACCACCGTCCTGCGCGCCCGGCGGAGTTTCTTTCGGCCAGCCGCCATCAATCGAGTTCGGCTCGTAGGACGCACGGCCCTTGTCGATCACCGTGCGGTGCTGAGCATCGCGCTGACCGTTGTGGAACGGCGCCACCGGGCGATTGATCGGCAGTTCATGAAAGTTCGGCCCGCCGAGTCGGCTGATTTGCGTATCGGTGTAGGAAAACAGCCGACCTTGTAGCAATGGATCATTGGAAAAGTCGATTCCCGGGACGATGTGGCCCGGACAGAACGCAACCTGTTCAGTCTCGGCAAAGTAATTGTCCGGATTGCGGTTGAGGGTCATTTTGCCCAGCGGCGTGATCGGCACGATTTCTTCGGGGATCAACTTGGTCGGGTCGAGGATGTCGAAATCGAAGTCGTGCTCGTTTTCCTCCTCGATGACCTGCACGCCCAGTTCCCATTCCGGGTAGTCGCCCATCTCGATCGATTCCCAAAGGTCGCGACGGTGATAGTCCGTGTCCTTGCCGGCGAGTTTCTGCGCCTCATCCCACACCAGCGAGCAAGTGCCGGCGGTAGGGCGCCAGTGGAATTTGACGAAGCGCGATTTGCCTTCGGCGTTGATCAAACGGAAGGTGTGGATGCCAAAGCCCTGCATGCTGCGCAGGCTTTTGGGGATCGCCCGGTCGGACATCGCCCAAATGACCATGTGCGCCGATTCCGGGACCAGCGAGACGAAATCCCAGAAAGTGTCATGGGCCGAACCGCCGGTAGGGATTTCGTTGTGGGGCTCGGGTTTCACCGCATGGACGAAGTCGGGAAACTTGATCGCATCCTGAATGAAAAACACCGGCATGTTGTTGCCGACCAGATCGAAGTTGCCCTCATCTGTGTAGAACTTCACCGCGAAACCGCGTACGTCACGTACGGTATCGCCAGAGCCGCGTGGCCCCTGCACCGTGGAAAAGCGCACGAACACCGGAGTTTTCTTCCCCGGATCCTGTAGGAAGCCAGCCTTGGTCAGCGTGGCGTGATTCTCGTAGGCCTGAAAGAAGCCGTGAGCCCCGGTGCCGCGGGCGTGGACGATGCGTTCTGGAATCCGCTCGTGGTCAAAGTGCGTGATCTTTTCACGCATGATGAAATCTTCGAGCAGCGACGGCCCGCGGGCGCCGGCCGTCAGGGTGTTCTGGTTGTCGGCTATTTTTACGCCCTGATTGGTGCGCAGGGCCTGGCCGGTGGCGTCGGAGCGAAACTTCTCCAGGCTGTCGAGTTTGGCGTTGGTGTTGGCGCGATCCTTGGTATCGGTTCCGGCCAGTTGGCTTTTGTCAGCGGTGGGCTTCTTACTGCTCATCAGACGTAAACTCCTCGTTTGACCCCGAGGCTTGCCGGGGGCTCTTGAGTGGTTCCCGGGCACGGCACCCAGGGTTTTCAAGTCGCTTACCTAGTGACTGACGAGGATTTTGAGCGTTCCTTTTTTATGACCTTTGATCTTGTTATTGCCAAATCGAAGGTTAATTGCGAAATAAATGCTAAGAACCTCTATACGGACAGGCTAAAATGCGCGCCCGGCTAAACGCTGATCCTTTTCTAACGCGCCCCACAAGGTTCGCTACGTGATCGAGTTTCAAAACGTCCACAAGACTTACCGCGTCGCCGGTAAGGACATTCCCGCCCTGCACCCGACCAGCCTCTCGATCGAGAATGGTCAGGTCTTCGGCCTGATCGGTCATTCCGGTGCGGGCAAAAGTACCCTGCTGCGTCTGATCAATCGCCTGGAAGATTCCAGCGGCGGCAAGATCTTCGTCGACGGCGAAGAAGTCACCGCGCTGGACGCCAACGGCCTGCGTCGTTTCCGTCAGCAAGTCGGGATGATCTTCCAGCACTTCAATTTGCTCGCGTCCAAAACGGTGGCCGACAACGTTGCGCTGCCGCTGACCCTGGCGGGCGAATTGTCGAGCAGTGAAATCGACAAGCGCGTGGCTGAGTTGCTGGCGCGGGTCGGTCTGTCCGATCACGCCAGGAAGTACCCGGCGCAATTGTCCGGCGGCCAGAAGCAGCGCGTCGGCATTGCCCGCGCCCTGGCGACCAAACCCAAGATTCTGCTCTGCGACGAAGCCACCAGCGCCCTTGACCCGCAGACCACCGCGTCGGTCCTGCAACTGCTGGCCGAGATCAATCGCGAGCTGAAACTGACCATCGTCCTGATCACCCACGAGATGGATGTGATCCGTCGCGTGTGCGATCAGGTTGGCGTGATGGATGCCGGCGTGATCGTCGAGCAAGGTTCGGTGGCTGATGTGTTCCTGCATCCGCAGCACCCGACCACCAAGCGTTTCGTGCAGGAAAGCGAGCAGATCGACGACAACGAACAGCGCGATGACTTCGCGCATGTGCCGGGTCGCATCGTGCGTCTGACTTTCCAGGGCGAAGCGACCTACGCGCCGTTGCTCGGTACCGTCGCCCGGGAAACCGGGGTCGACTACAGCATCCTCGCCGGTCGCATCGATCGCATCAAAGACATTCCGTACGGGCAATTGACCCTCGCCGTCACCGGTGGCGACATGGAAGCGGCGTTCGCCCGCTTCACCGCCGCTGACGTTCACATGGAGGTGCTGCGTTAATGGAACTGCTCAAGACTTTCTTCGAAAACATCGACTGGTTTGAAATCTGGCTGGCGACGGGCGACACCCTGCTGATGCTCGGCGGTTCGCTGCTGTTCACCGTGCTGCTCGGTTTGCCGCTGGGCGTGTTGCTGTTCTTGTGCAGCCCGCGTCAGTTACTCGAAGCCAAAGGCGTCTACGCCATGTTGTCGCTGGCGGTGAACATTCTGCGTTCGCTGCCGTTCATTATTCTGTTGATCGTGATGATCCCGTTCACGGTGCTGATCACCGGCACGTCGCTGGGCGTGGCCGGTGCGATTCCGCCGTTGGTGGTGGGTGCCACGCCGTTCTTCGCGCGTCTGGTGGAAACCGCCCTGCGTGAAGTCGATCGCGGCATCATCGAAGCGACCCAGTCGATGGGCGCGACGACCCGGCAGATCATCGTCAACGCTTTGCTGCCTGAGGCTCGTCCGGGGATCTTCGCGGCGATTACGGTGACGGCGATTACTCTGGTGTCCTACACGGCCATGGCCGGTGTCGTGGGCGCGGGTGGTCTGGGTGACCTGGCGATCCGCTTCGGCTATCAGCGTTTCCAGACTGACGTGATGATCGTCACCGTGGTCTTGCTGTTGATCCTGGTGCAAGTGTTGCAAATGGTAGGTGACAGACTGGTCGTGCATTTCTCGCGCAAGTAACCGGTTTCGTCATTAATAAATGAGCCGGCCATTCGCTGGCAGGCGCCGCAAGCGGGTGCCTCAAATGGAGTTAGCTGAATGAAAAAACTGATCGTTGCCCTCGCCGCCGTGGCGGCTTTTTCGGCCCAGGCAGAAGAAACCCTGACCGTTGCCGCCACTCCGGTGCCGCACGCTGAAATCCTCGAGTTCGTGAAGCCTGCTCTGGCCAAAGAAGGCGTGGATCTGAAGGTCAAAGTCTTCACCGACTATGTTCAGCCGAACGTGCAGGTCGCGGAAAAGCGTCTGGACGCCAACTTCTTCCAGCACCAGCCGTACCTCGATGAGTTCAACAAGGCCAAGGGCACCCACCTGGTGGCTGTGACCGGCGTGCACCTGGAGCCGCTGGGCGCTTACTCCAGCAAGATCAAGGATCTCAAAGACCTGCCAAGCGGCGCCAATGTGGTGATCCCGAACGACGCCACCAACGGCGGCCGTGCGCTGTTGCTGCTGGCCAAGGCTGGCGTGATCAAGTTGAAGGATTCGAACAACATCCTGTCGACCGTCAAAGACATCGTCGAAAACCCGAAAGACCTGAAGATCCGTGAACTGGAAGCCGCGACCATTCCGCGCGTGCTGACTCAGGTCGACCTGGCGCTGATCAACACCAACTACGCGCTGGAAGCCAAGCTTGATCCATCCAAGGACGCGCTGGTGATCGAAGGCAATGACTCGCCTTACGTGAACATCCTGGTGTCCCGCGAGGACAACAAGGACAGCGACGCGATGAAGAAACTGGCTGCGGCGTTGCACAGCCCAGAAGTGAAGCAATTCATCACCGAGAAGTACAAAGGCGCGGTATTGCCGGCGTTCTGATTCAGAACGCGGCAATGAAAAAAGGGGCGCATTCGATGCGCCCCTTTTTTTGCCTGGAATATGGCCCCTGTGGAAGCGGGCTTGCTCGCGAAAGCGGTGTGTCAGTCAGTAGAGAGCTTGGCTGGACTGACGCCTTCGCGAGCACGCCCGCTCCCACCAGGGAACCGTGGTGTCTTTACTTGCGGTTAAGCATCACTGGCAACTGCGCGACAAGCTTGGCGTTGTTCAACGGTGCCCGAATAAACCCGCGCTGTGTCCCGTCCGGCCCGATCACCGCCAGGTTGCCGCTGTGATCAACCGTGTAATTGGGCTTGCTGGTATCGGCCGGGATAAACGGAATGCTCACCGCGTTGGCGACTTTCTGCAGCTCCTCGATCGAGTTCGGCGTCAGGCCGATGAACTGTGGATCGAAGTAGCCCAGGTACTGCTTCAACTGCTTCGGGTTATCGCGATTCGGGTCGACGCTGACCAGCACGATCTGCAACTTATCCACAGCCTCTTTGGGCAACTCGCTCTTGATCTGCCGCAGTTGGGCGAGGGTGGTCGGGCAGATGTCCGGGCAGAAGGTGTAGCCGAAGAACAACAGGCTCCACTTGCCTTTGAGCTCATTGATCGCGACCGGTTTGCCGTCCTGATCGGTCATCGTCACGTCCGGCAGGGTGCGGCTCTGCGGCAGCAGGATGATGCCGGCGTCGATCAGCGCGGTGGGGTCGCCCTGGCCCTTGCCGCTCAGCACTTTGTTAACGGTAAGTCCCAGGATCAGCGCGATCACGGCGACGAGGATGAAGACGGTTTTCTGGGTTCGAGTCATAGGTTCAACAGTAAGTAGTGGTCTACGAGCAGGGCGATGAACAACAGGAACAAGTAATAAATAGAGTACTTGAAGGTGTTGATCGCCGCGTGCGGCCGAGTGCCACGGTACAGCACCACGGCCCATTGCAGAAACCTTGCACCCAGGCCGAGGGCGCAGATCAGGTACAACACGCCGCTCATGTGGATCACATACGGCAGCAGGCTCACCGCGAGCAGGGCGAAGGTGTACAGCAGAATGTGCACCTTGGTGTAGTGCTCGCCGTGGGTGACCGGCAGCATCGGTATATCGGCCTTGGCGTATTCCTCTTTGCGGTGGATCGCCAGTGCCCAGAAGTGCGGCGGGGTCCAGGCGAAGATGATCAGCACCAGCAGTAACGGTTCGGCGCTGACATGGCCGGTGGCAGCGGTCCAGCCGAGCAGCGGTGGCGCGGCGCCGGCGAGGCCGCCGATGACGATGTTCTGCGGCGTCGCGCGTTTGAGAAAACCGGTGTAGATCACCGCGTAACCGAGCAACGAGGCCAGCGTCAGCCACGCCGTCAGCGCATTGGTAAAGGTCAGGAGAATCGCCTGACCAAGTAAGGCCAGCACCAGTGCAAAGGTCAACGCCGCTACTGGCGAGACGCGACCTTCAGCCAATGGCCGTTTGTGCGTGCGCGCCATCACTGCATCGATACGCCGATCCACCACATGATTGACCGCCGCCGCGCCACCGGCACACAGCGCAATACCCAGATTGCCAAACACCAGCACCGTCCACGGCACCCCGGCGCGGGTCGCGAGGAACATGCCGACCAGCGAGGTGATCAGCATCAACACCACGACTTTTGGTTTGGTCAGTTCCAGATAATCACGCCAGATCGCCTGAGTGGGACGTTCGCCAATCAGAATCGCCATGGCGTTTCTCCTTTTAGGGTGATGGGCGCAGCGCAGTGTTTACGTGGGCTCAGGCGCCAGCGCGCAAGCACCGGCTGCTTGACCCGGACCAGACTGGTGCGCGCGTGATAATTGACCAGCACCAAAGTCAGCAACAGCGCTGCGCCGCCGGCGTTGTGCGCCACGGCCACCGGCAGTGGCAGATGGAACATCACGTTGCTGATGCCGAGCGTGATTTGTGCGCCGAGGGCGATCAGCACCAGCCCGGCCAGCCGCGTCATGCCGACCACTTTCAGTTGCCAGGCCAGGCCGAGCAGCACCAGCGTCACCAGCAGCGCGCCGATGCGATGAGTCAGGTGAATCGCCGTGCGCGCATCGCTGTCGAGTTGTCCGCCCAGGTAATTGGGGCCGATGTGTTGAGTCAGGTGAAAACCGTTGGCGAAGTCGGCGGGCGGCAGCCATTGGCCGTGGCAGGTCGGGAAGTCGATGCAGGCGACTGCCGCATAGTTGGAGCTGACCCAGCCACCGAGCGCGATCTGGCCGATCACCAGCAACAATCCGGCAGTTGCCCAATATTGCAGACGTTTGGGCACGGTCAACGCCGGCAGCACGCCGGACAATCTCAGGGTCAGCAAAAACAACAGACTCAGCGTCGCAAAGCCGCCGAGCAAATGCCCGGTGACCACTTGCGGCCAGAGCTTGAGCGTCACCGTCCACATGCCGAACGCCGCTTGCGCGAACACCACCGCCAGGAGAAACAGTGGCAGCTTCAACGGTTGTCCCGGATGACGACGGTTGACCCACGCACGCCCGGCCAGAATCGAAATGAGCAGGCCAAGGGTGCCGGCGAAGTAGCGGTGGATCATCTCGTTCCAGCCCTTGTGCGCCTCCACTGGCGAGTCGGGGTAATGCCGTTCGGCATGGGCCAGTTGGGCTTCGCTTTTCGGCACGCTGATAAACCCGTAGCAGCCCGGCCAGTCCGGGCAGCCGAGGCCGGCGTGGGTCAGGCGGGTGTAGGCGCCAAGCAGCACGACAATCAGTGCCAGCAGGGTGGCAAACAGCGCGAGGCGAAATCCAGGTTTGGCCATGACGATGCCCTTATCCGATGTTCGACAGTTTCAGCAGGTGGCGCAGGTCGTTGAGCAGGTCCTTGCCCTTCACCTTCGGGTCGTAACGCAGCACAAGGTTGCCGTGGGGGTCGATGATCCACAGTTGCGGCGTGACCTTGTCGCCCGTCGTTTTGCTGAACACGGCGGCGTCCAGCCGATAGCGCTGCAATTGCGGGTATTCGCGGCTGAGTTTGGCTTGATAGTCGGTGCTCAGCGGTTGCGCGGCGGCGAGGGCGTGGCTGGCACGGCCGGCATCGCGGCCCAGGCCGATCTGGATTTGTCGCGCCAGGTACACCAGTTGCTGGCAATCCACCGCGCAATCTTTCGGCGCGGTCACCAGCATCTGCCAGCGCTCTTCATCGGCCTGCACGCCAAGGTCGGCGCGGGTCTGGCCGTTGCCGATCAGTTCGCCGTGATAGCTGCGACCTTCCGGCACCCAGAACTGCAATTTGTACATGCCGGTGGCGAGGATCATCGGGCCGACCACGCCGAGCACAATCAGCAGCAGTTGAAGGCGTCCGCGACGACGGCTGGCGGCAGGTTTCGCCTCAGACATGCTGGGTGGATTCATGGCCGTTCCCATGGTGTTTCTCCTTTGCGTTGTGCCAGCCGAGGTAGACATAGAGACCGAGCAGGGCGGTGGCCATGGCGAACCACTGCACGGCGTAACCGAGGTGTTTTTCCGGGCCCATGGCAACCACCGGCCAATCGGCCTGATAGCTGGCCGGGCCGGGCTCGGCGCGTAATTCATAAGCGAAGCCGTCGCGCTCGAGGGTTTTCCACAGCCTGGCCGGCTCGACGGCGGTGATGGTTTGCGGCCAGGTATTGCTGACCGGGTCGGCGTGCAGCTGGAAGGTTGCGCCGGGGGCGACGTAGACCCAGGCGTCGATGTTCAGCGCCTGGGTAGGCGTGGTGAATTGCGGCGGTACGCGTCGGTCCGGCCACGGCAGCCAGCCGCGATTGACCAGCAGCCACAATCCCGTGCGCTGATCCTGAAACGGTTGCAGCAACTCGACGCCGACCTTGCCGTTGCGCTGGCGGTTGTCGAGCAGCAGGCTGTGGGCGGTATCGAACTGGCCATAAAGGTGTACGCGGCGATAGGCCGGGTCGGCGCTGTGCAGCAACTCGCCGCTGGCCATAGGATCAGCGGCACGACGTTCGGCATAACTGGCGAGCAGGGCGGTTTTCTCTGCGCCACGGCCCAGTTGCCAGAAGCCCAGCGACACCAGCAACGGCAGCAACAACGCCACCACCACCGTCGGTATGACGCCCGGACGGAAGCGCATCATGGCCGCGCCACAAAGTCAGTCGTCGTGATCGCTATACTCAAACACATCGCCTGTCCCCCGGAGTCTTCCCATGCTCAAAACAGCCATCGTCCTGATGCTGATAGCCACGGTGATCAGCCTGTTCAGCGGCCTGTTTTTCCTGGTCAAGGACGACAGCAGTTCCAATCGCCTGGTCATCGCCTTGAGTGTTCGGGTGGCGTTGGCCGCTGCCACCGTCGGCTTGATCGCCTGGGGCTTTTACAGCGGCCAACTGGTGTCGCATGCGCCTTGGTAGTGCTGATTCTCAGAGCACGTAAACGAAAACGAACAAGCCGATCCACACCACGTCGACGAAGTGCCAATACCAGCTCGCCGCTTCGAAGCCGAACTGGTGCTCGTTGTCGAAGTGGCCCTTCATGATCCGCATCAGCATCACAAACAGAATGATCGTGCCGATGGTCACGTGGGCGCCGTGAAAACCGGTGAGCATGAAGAACGTCGCGCCATAAATGCCCGAACCCAGTGTCAGGCCCAGTTCGTGGTAGGCGTGCATGTATTCCTCAGCCTGGAAGCCGAGGAACGCGCAGCCCAGCAGCACGGTGATCGCCAGCCAGATTTTCAGCGCGCCGCGATGGCCCTTCTTCAAGGCGTGGTGGGCGATGGTGATGGTCACGCTGGAGCTGACCAGCAGAATCGTGTTGATCAGCGGCAGGCCCCACGGGCTGATGACTTCCTTGGGTGGCGGGAACAGTTTCGGATCCGGGGTGTGCAGCAGCGGCCAGGTGAACTGGAAGTTCGGCCACAGCATATGGGCAATGCCTTTGGGGCCTTCACCGCCGAGCGCCGGGCCGGAGATGTGACGCACGTAAAACAGCGCACCAAAGAAGGCGGCGAAGAACATCACCTCGGAGAAAATGAACCAACTCATGCCCCAGCGGAACGAGCGATCGAGTTGCGAGCTGTAGAGCCCCGCACGGCTTTCCTTGATCACCACCCCGAACCAGCCGAACAGCATGTACGCCAGTAACAGTCCGCCGACGAAAAAGATGTACGGCCCGTGGGATTCCGGGCGTGCAGCCTTCAGATCGTTGAACCAGGTGGCCAGGCCATACATGGTGATGGCCATGCCGAACGTGGCGATGATCGGCCATTTGCTCTGGGCCGGGACGTAATAGTGCTCATGAGTTGCCATTTATTGTTCTCCTTATCGGGCACGCTTAACCGCCAGTGTGTACAGCCACCGGTGGATGTCGGGCGGTGATATCGAACAGCGTGTAGGACAGCGTCAGGTGCTTCACATCCTTGGGCATGTCGCGGTCAACAATGAAACGCACCGGCATCTCGATCTGTTCACCGGGCTGCAGCACCTGCTGGGTAAAACAAAAGCACTCGGTCTTGTGGAAATACGCCGCCGCGTTGCTCGGCGCGATGCTCGGCACGGCTTGCGCACTCATTGGTTTGTCGGTGGGGTTGCGGGCGATAAAGATCATCTCGTTGACCGCCCCGGGGTTGGCCGTCAGCTCGTCGTGCTTGGGGTAGAAGTCCCACGGCATGTCGACGTTGTTGGTCGACAAAAACTGCACGCGCACCTGCCGCGAAGTGTCGACGACCTGCTCGCCCTCATACTGCCCGGCGGTCTTGCCATTGATACCCAAGGCTTTGCACATCACGTCGTAGATCGGCACCAGGGCGAAACCGAAAACAAACATCGCCACCACCACGCCGAGCAGGCGGGTGACCAGTTTCTTCAACGAAATCGAGTCAGCCATGGTTCCAGCCCTCAACCGAGAACCCCTGTGGGAGCAAGCCCCCTCCCACAAAGGCAAGGCGTTTCATTTCACTTCCGGCGGCGTAGTAAAGGTGTGATACGGCGCCGGTGATGGCACGCTCCACTCCAGGCCTTCGGCGCCATCCCATGGTTTGGCCGGTGCCGGCGGCCCGCCGCGAATGGTCTTGATCACGATGAACAGGAAGAAGATCTGCGTGGCGCCGAACATGAACGCGCCGATCGAGGAGACCATGTTGAAGTCGGCGAACTGCAGGTTGTAGTCCGGAATCCGCCGCGGCATTCCCGCAAGGCCGACAAAGTGCATCGGGAAGAAGGTCAGGTTCATGCCGACGAATGACAGCCAGAAGTGCAGCTTGCCGAGGGTTTCGTCGTACATGTGGCCGGTCCATTTCGGCAGCCAGTAGTACGTGGAGGCGAAGATCCCGAAAATCGCACCCGGCACCAGCACGTAGTGGAAATGCGCCACCACGAAGTAGGTGTCCTGATACTGGAAGTCCGCCGGGGCGATGGCCAGCATCAGCCCGGAGAACCCGCCGATCGAGAACAGGATCACGAACGCCACGGCAAACAGCATCGGCGTCTCGAAGGTCAGCGAGCCTTGCCACATGGTGCTCGCCCAGTTGAACACCTTGACCCCGGTCGGCACGGCGATCAGTAGTGTGGCGTACATGAAGAACAGCTCGCCGACCAGCGGAATGCCGACCACGAACATGTGGTGCGCCCAGACAATGAACGACAGGAACGCGATGCTCGCCGTCGCGTAGACCATCGAGGTGTAGCCGAACAGCGGTTTGCGCGAGAAGGTCGGGATGATCGAGCTGACGGCACCGAAGGCAGGCAGGATCATGATGTACACCTCGGGGTGGCCGAAGAACCAGAACACATGCTGGAACAAGACCGGGTCACCGCCACCGGCGGCGCTGAAGAAACTGGTGCCGAAGTGAATGTCCATCAGCATCATCGTCACGCACCCGGCCAGCACCGGCATCACCGCGATCAGCAGGAACGCGGTGATCAGCCAGGTCCAGACGAACAGCGGCATTTTCATCAACGTCATGCCGGGGGCGCGCAGGTTGAGGATGGTCGCGATCACGTTGATCGCGCCCATGATCGAACTGATCCCCATCAAATGGATGGCGAAGATGAAAAACGTCACGCTTTCCGGCGCGTAGGTGGTCGACAGCGGCGCATAGAACGTCCAGCCAAAGTTCGGCCCGCCACCGGGGGTGAACAGGGTCGACACCAGGATCAGGAACGCTGCCGGCAGCAGCCAGAAACTGAAGTTGTTCATCCGTGGCAGGGCCATGTCCGGCGCGCCGATCATCAACGGGATCATCCAGTTGGCGAGGCCGACGAACGCCGGCATCACCGCCCCGAAAACCATCACCAGACCGTGCATGGTGGTCATCTGGTTGAAGAACGCCGGTTCGACGATCTGCAATCCGGGCTGGAACAGCTCGGCGCGGATCACCATGGCGAACGAGCCGCCCAGCAAGAACATGGAAAACGCGAACCACAGGTACAGCGTGCCGATGTCCTTGTGGTTGGTGGTCAGCACCCAGCGCATCAGGCCTTTGGCGGGGCCGTGGGCGTGGTCGGCATGACCGTGGTCGTCGATGACAGCGCTCATGGCCGGTCTCCTTTACTTGAGTGGACGGGGCTGGCCGGGGCGCGCTGCCCCGGCCGGTTCACGAAGTACGCGATAGACCGGCTCATTTGCTTTGCGCCTGTTTCAGCTCCAGCACTTCTTTTGGCGTGACCATGTCGCCCTTGTTGTTGCCCCAGGCGTTACGTTCGTAAGTCACGACCGCTGCGATATCGACTTCCGACAGTTGCTTGCCGAACGCCGCCATGGCGGTGCCGGGTTTGCCGTGGAAGACAATGCTCAGGTGACCTTCTTTCGGCCCTGTGGCGATTTTCGAGCCCTTGAGTGCCGGGAACATCGGCGGCAGGCCCTGGCCTTCGGCCTGGTGACAGGCTACGCAGGTGGTGTGATAGACCTTGTCGCCGCGCTCCTTGAGCTCGTCGAGGGTCCATTCCTTGCTGGTCAGTTCTTTGAGCTGCGCGGCCTCGGCCTTACGCTCGGCGAGCCACTTGTCGTAGTCGGCCTTCTCTTTGACCTCGACCACGATCGGCATGAAGCCGTGATCCTTGCCGCACAATTCGGCGCACTGGCCACGGTAAATGCCGGGCTTGTCGATGCGCGTCCAGGCTTCGTTGACGAACCCCGGGATCGCATCGCGCTTGACCGCGAAGGCCGGCACCCACCATGAGTGGATGACGTCGGCTGAGGTTACGAGGAAGCGCACCTTGGCCCCGGTTGGCAGCACCAACGGCTTGTCGACCTCAAGCAGGTAGTGCTCGCCCTTGGCTTCCTTGTTGTGGATCTGCTCGGCGGGGGTGGCCAGATTGCTGAAGAACTCAACGTCCTGGCCCAGGTATTTGTAGTGCCACTTCCACTGATACCCGGTGATCTGGATATCGATATCCGGCTCACTGGTGTCGTACATCTTGATCAGGGTGGCGGTCGCCGGCACGGCCATCGCCACCAGAATCAGGAACGGCACGATGGTCCAGAGAATCTCGACGGTGGTGCTTTCGTGGAATTTTGCGGCGACCTGCCCGGTAGAGCGGCGGTGCACCATCATCGACCAGAACATGGCGCCGAAGACGATGACCCCGATCACCACACAGATCCAGAAGATGGTCATGTGCAGGTCGAATACTGCGTGACTGATCTCAGTCGCTCCAGGCGCCATATTCACAGTCCAGGCCGCATTAGCCTGGCTGAAAATCGACCACAACAGGAGGCCCATCCAGACGTGTGGATGTCGCATCATTGCGGGTTCCCCTTATCGTTCTTGTTATCCCGTAGGCGCAACGCCTGCGGCAAGGGAGCGGCTGCATCAGACTACGAACTTGAATCGCCGGGCCTTGCTGCGTGGGCAGTCGGGCGTCATCAGCTAACTCCATTCAATGGCGAGTATAGACAGCGACTGGAAATTGCAATGTGAGGACGTAAATGAACTGAAACAGCCGGGACTTGCGTTCGAGGGCACGAATGGAGAAGGATGCAGACGAGTGGTGGCAAACGGATATAACGCGGGTGCATCAAGGATGAAATAATTATGACAAATGCGTCTTAGCATTTTTCGTAAGCCAGCTAACTTATGTCTTCCCTATTTCATTGCCTTGTTTCCTGGAGTTTTCATGAACACCGCCGCATTGCGCGAGCAGATCCAAACAGCCCAACAACATGAGAAAGACACCGGCCTGCTGACTCGTCAGCTGGAAAGCAAGCTGCCTCATTTACATCCGGCGATCCAATTGCCGGAAGCCGACGCCCAAGGCGTACTGACGCGTTTTGTCGCCGCCTACATCGAAGAAGTGCCAGACCTGCTGGATGCAGCCAATGAAGTCGCCAGGGAAGCGGGAATCGAATCGCAGATCAAACCGGTGCTGAAAATCGCCGAGCAGTATTTCCTCCAGCCGCCGGCCATCATGGCCGGGCACGTTGGCCTGGACAGCCTGCTGGACGAAGCCTATCTGGCGCACCGTTTTGTCGAAGAGGTCAACGACCTCTACATCAAGCATTTCGGCCAGCCACTGATCCCCCTGGACATGACGGTCGCCAACCTGATTGCTCACCAATTGATCGGTGAGGAATTTGCCAACCAACTGGACGAAGCTGTGCATCACGCCATCGACGAGATGCTCGACGAAGAGAGTTTTGCGCTGGAGTCGGTAGAGGCCTACCGCGAAAAACTCAGCAGCCCGGACACCGGCGCCGCGTGGAAACGCTGGCCGTGCATGGGCCGCCGACTGGGCGTGGGCCTGGAGCTGGATCAACCGGCTGCCTGATTTAAAGGCGTGCGCAAATGCCAATGTGGGAGGGGGCTTGCTCCCGAAGGCGGTGTGTCAGTCACTAACAATGTCGACTGATTCACCGCTTTCGGGAGCAAGCCCCCTCCCACAGGGTTTGTGTTCAGGCGGGAAGATTTAGCCGGCCGTGCCGATCCCGGTGGTAGTACGAATCCGCCCCTCTAGCCTGCGCTTCAACCCACGCGACTCAATCAACAGTTTCGACCCCTTCGCCGCATTCGCCCGGCCCCACTCCTCCAGCAACTCCAGACACGAATGGTCGATGTAGCTCAGGTTATTGAGCGGCACATGCACCGTCGTGCCCGTTGGAATCGTGTTCAGCACCTGCGTCAGCGCCGGCACCTTGAGGAACGTCGCCGCGCCGAACAGGCGCAACTCCATCTCGCCTTGTTGCGGCAGATCGATCAGGCTGATTTTCAGTCGTGAAGCCTTGAACGCCAGTTTCAGCAAGGTCAGACCGAAACCGATCAGTACGCCGGTCAGCAGATCCGTGAAGATGATCGCCAGCGCCGTCGCGGCGTAGGTGAACATCGGCATCCGGCCATAACGGCTCAGACCACGGAAGACTTTCAGGTCCACCAGTTTGAAACCGGTATACACCAGCACACCCGCCAGACTCGCCACCGGAATGCTTTGCAGCACGCTCGATAACAACAGCACGAACGCCAGCAACCACAGGCCATGGAAAATCGTTGAGTAACGCGTGGTCGCACCGGCCTGAACGTTGGCCGAACTGCGCACGATCACCCCGGTCATCGGCAGCGCACCGACAAGACCGCAGAGCATGTTGCCCACACCCTGCGCCGACAGTTCTCGGTCGAAGTCCGAGCGTACGCCGCTGTGCATCCGATCGACCGCGGCCGCCGACAACAGGGTTTCGGCGCTGGCGATAAACGCTACGGCAAGCGCAGCGATCAGCAGCGTCGGATCCGCCAGACTGAGCAGATCCGCAGGTTTCAGCCAGTCGATGGCTTGCGCCAGGTTCGCCGGCACTTCAACCCGTTTCACCTGCAAGGCGAGCATCAGGCTGGCGCCCGTAGTCAGACCGACCCCCAGCAATGCGCCGGGAATGAAGCGCAGCGAATGCGGGCGCAATTTCTCCCACAGCCACATCACGGCAATGGTCGACAGCCCGAGCAGTCCGGCCTGCCAGCCGAATGACGGCAAGGCTTGCGCCACCGCACCGGGGAAAGCCGTGAGGTTATCCAGCCCGGAGGGCTTTGGTGAGGCGTCGAGCATCACATGGATTTGTGAGAGCACGATCAATACGCCGATCCCTGCGAGCATGCCGTACACCACCGCTGGCGCCGTGACGCGAAACCAGCAACCGAGCTTCAAGCGCCCGGCCACCCATTGCAGGAAACCTGCCAGCAACAGAATCGGCCCGAGCATCTCGATGCCGTGCTGTCGTACCAGTTCGAATACCAGCACCGCCAAACCCGCTGCCGGTCCGCTGACCTGCAGAGGGGAACCGGCCAGCCAACCCACCACCAGACCACCGATGATCCCAGTGATCAGCCCTTTGGCCGGTGGCAATCCCGACGCAATCGCAATACCCATGCACAGCGGCAGGGCGACCAGAAACACAACCACTGAAGCGAGCAACTCCCGTGGCAATACCGCTTTCAATTGAGCCGCACGCATGGCGATTCTCCCGAAGTTTTCTTCAGGCATGGCTTCGCCGAACCGCTGAAACAGCGGCCGGCGTCAAACCACACAGATTTTTAGGAAGATTTAGAAGCGCGCTTTGGGCGTCGCCACCGGAATCGGATGGCTGCCGTCGAGCGGCAGGAATCGACTCTGATCCGCGTCGTAAGCTTTGATTTCGCTGGTTTCGATGTTGTAGACCCAGCCATGGATGAACAGATGACCGTTCGCCATGCGTGAGGCTACCGAAGGATGGGTACGCAAGTGCTGCAATTGGGCGATGACGTTTTCCTCGGTGAGGATCGGCATGCTTTCTTTTTCGTCGGCGCAGTGACAGTTGTCGTGCACCATGGTTTTCGCGACTTCAGCGTGGCGCAGCCAGGCTTTGACCGTCGGCATTTTTTCCAGGCTGTCCGGGTTGAGCACCGCACGCATGGCGCCACAATCGGAGTGCCCGCAGATGATGATGTGCTGCACGCCCAGCGCCAGCACCGCGTATTCGATGGCGGTGGAAACGCCGCCGTTCATCTGGCCATAAGGTGGAACAACGTTGCCGACGTTACGCGTCACGAACAGATCGCCGGGTGAACTCTGAGTGATCAGCTCGGGGACGATGCGCGAATCGGCGCAGGTAATGAACATCGCCCGTGGCGATTGGGCCGTGGCGAGTTTCTTGAAGAGTTCTTCCTGCTGCGGGAAGACCTCATGATGAAAATGCAAAAAGCCGTCAACGATCTGTCGCAGCGCTGCATCGGCGGATTGCGCCTCAGGGGCTTGCGCCGACGCAGCCAACGGCTGTTTATCCTTGTCACTCATGATTCATCCTCTTTGGCGGATTCTGGGAGTCATTCCCGTGTATTCCGGTGTGAAGCCAGTGGCTGTTTAAAACATCCGGGTTATCCCGACCCGTCAGTCACTCGATGAACAAGGTAGCCGTCGAAACTTAATTCAAACTGAATCAAACGCTCTAGAACGTGTGTTCCAGGTCACAAAAAACGTGACTGAGGCAGTTCGACGGAAGGGTTACAACCGCTCAACCATAGGTCAATTGTCGCTAAATCTAGGAAATCTGGCGACCCGGCGGACAGAGGGCTGTGCAATTTTTATCGGGCCTTGAGGTGGGTGAGTCCTCCCTTGCCGTGACAAGTCGTGGCGGCGTCGCTGGCGCTCAGCAATTGAGGGCAGAGCAGTGGCCCGAGCCAGTCCCTGGGTTAACCATACGAAACCTGATGAAACAGATGTTGAATGGCGTTGAAGATGATGGCCCGTATGATCCGAAGTGCCGAGACGTTCAATAAGGCAAATAAATTAAAAAAGGGATTTTTTATGACATCTGTTTTGCGTCCAAATAGTATCAAAGGTATTTTTCTAGAAAAGATGGAAATTTCGCTGCCTCGCAAAGAGATCATGGTGATCATGAACTTTGCAACTAAACAAAAACAACAGGATCCAGAAACAAAACTTATAACCGAAAAGTTGGTTGACATTAAACAGATTGCTGCAATATCGCGCGATAACGGCAAAAATTTTGAGGTCGGGCCATACGGCGATATGGACGGTGACGGTGATATTGACCGTCATGACCGGGCGAAGTTGATCGCGTTGGCGAAGGCTTACAGTGGCATCGTCATTGCGTAAATAAAGACAAGGCCTGTATGAGTTCTCATACAGGCCTCGTTATATCCATGCATTGGCCCGTTTGCTAAATCAATGACATCTGCCGTCCTGGCGGACAGAAGGCTGTGCAATCGAGGTTGTAGCCCTCGCGGTGATTGAGTCCAAGACGCTTGATGGCTTTGGCGAAACGTTGCGCGAGCAGATCGGCAAACGGCCCTTCGCCCCGCATCCGTGCGCCGAAACGGCTGTCGTAGAGCTCGCCGCCACGGCTCTGGCGAATCAGGCTCAGCACATGCGCCGCCCTTTGCGGGTAATGCGCGTTCAGCCATTCTTCGAACAGCGGCGCCACTTCCAGCGGCAGGCGCAGCATCATGTACGCAGCACTTTGCGCGCCGGCGGCGTGGGCCTCGGTGAGCAGGCTCTCGATCTCGCTGTCGTTGATCATCGCAATCATTGGCGAACACAGCACGCCCACCGGAATTCCTGCTTCGCGCATCACCCGGATTGCCCTCAGCCGTGCCTTGGGCGCTGCGGCGCGGGGTTCGAGGATGCGCTTGAGCTCATCGTCCAGCGTCGTGAGGCTGATCATCACCGCCACCAGCCGTTGCTGCGCCAGTTCGGTCAGTAGATCGAGATCACGCAGGATCAGCGAGCCTTTGGTGACGATGGTCACCGGGTGTCGATAGCGCAAAAGCACTTCGAGGATCTGACGAGTGATCTTGTGTTCGCGTTCGATTGGCTGATACGGATCGGTGTTGGAACCGAGATTGATCGGCGCGCATTGATAGCCTTTTTTTCCGAGCTGTTCTTCCAGTACCTGTGCGGCATTGGTCTTGGCGATCAGCTTCGTTTCAAAATCCAGACCCGGCGACATATCCCAATAGGCGTGGCTGGGTCGCGCGTAGCAATAGATGCAGCCGTGCTCGCAGCCACGATAGGGATTGATCGAACGATCAAAGGGCAAATCCGGCGACGTGTTACGAGTGATGATGGTCTTCGCGGTTTCGATCATCACCTCGGTGCCCTGCGTCTCGGGCACTTCCTGATACCAGCCGTCGTCCTCGGCCACCGAGCGGTTCGGCGCGAAACGGTTGTGCGGGTTGGTGGCGGTGCCGCGACCGCGGGGAGGGAGATGGCTGATCATTGAAGAATCTCGGGTCTGTATATGCATACAGTATCCGGTAATGCCCATCGTGATCCAGTACCGTTCAGCCATGCAGCTTGCTGATAGGTTTCTTAAATAGCCATAACTATGGAAAGCCGGCGATACATATGTTCCGTTGTATATGAAAATTATCAAATATAGTCTTGTTCAACTTTCAGGTACTGATGCCTGATTTTTAAACTAAAAGGACTTTATGTATGTCGTACCTCAATCAACGTGGTGTTTTTCTACAAATGATGCTGCCGGGTCCATCGGAACCCAATACCATTGTTTCCATGCAACTTGCCCGCAAGGAACTGGGTTGGAATGCCGAGGAGCAACTATCGACCGAGGCGTTGGTCGATTCCATTTACGTGGTGGCGGTATCCGATGATCGCGGCAAGTCCTTCACCATCCGCACGGACAAGAAAGATGTCGACGGCGACGGTGACATTGATGGCGATGACAAAGCCAAGTTGATGGCGCTGGCCAAGGCTTATGCAAGTATCGTTAATCCGTAAGGCGCACGGCGATAAATGCAAGAAAACCCTGCATGATTCACGCATGCAGGGTTTTTTGTCGGACAGTGTTTCGTCGACACCGTAGCAACCATGTCAGCGCTTATTTCAAATTTTAAAATCTCTCATTGACGCAAAGGAGACCGCGATTTTTCTGAAAATAAACTCATCGTCCAGATCAATATCGCCATCACCGTCTGCGTCCGTCGATCCTGACACTTTCTTATACATACCCTTGTCATAACCTGTGACGGTCACGACTGAATCCGGGCGAGTCAAATCGGAGTTCGCGACATTAAACAAACCAATGTTGACGTCGCCAAGTTTGCTCCCTGAGGCGTTGTCTCCAAATGAGATAAGTATGCATCGGTAAAGACGACCCGCACCGACGGTACTCAAACCGACCAAAGCAGAGGCGAGGTCGCTTGCCAGGGCATAATAGGATTCGTCATCCTCATCAATGTCACCGTCACCGTCACCGTCACCGTCACCGTCGCCCTCGACGTCGTCGACTCCGGTGACCGTGTCAAATTTTCCGTTGGCGGTATTGGCCTACGCCGTGACCACAACGTCGGGCATTGAATTAACTGCATCTCCATTGTTGTACCGGGAAATTACCGCTTCTGCCTTTCCGTCCCCATCCGTGTCTTTGAACTCATATAGCAATGAATAGCTCATGTCTTTGTGCTCCATACCAGGGCGATATTAAGGACAATTGCGTCTGCGTCCCTTTGCACCCTAAGTAACGTAAAGAAGAGTGTCTACTGTCAGAGTTGACAGGTGTCAGTATTTACAGTGGTTATTGTTCAGGCCAGACGACTGTATGGGTATACATCCTGTCAAGTCTGACAGTAGACCCGATTTCTCCCCAACTTTAATGTCCAGAAGCCTAGGCACGATTGTCGGTTGTACGGGCGAAATCAACTGAAAGGACTTGATCAATGGCTATCAGGATATTGCTGGAAATTGCGGATATGGACCGAGACGGAAATCCTGAGGTCGCGTTTTATCACTATGATGAAGACGCGACCGAAATGATGGACTACGACTACTCGCTCTTCGCCTCTTCATCGGAAGGCAATGGTCGTTATGACCTGATTTCCGAAGACGCCGTTGACGCCGATGGCGATGGTGACGTCGATAAATACGACAAAAAACTTTACCTGCAGTTAGCCGATGCCTTTGCGCAATTCAAGGGCTTTCAGTCCACGCGTTGAATTGCCCGCTGACACAGCAAAAACACCCATGCCATGTCAGCGGTATTCAAGCCTCGTTACTGCGCAGTAACTTGCCCCAGGTCATCCCCGGAAGTGGTCTGCGTATCGTTCTTGCGCAGGCTCGCGACATCGGCAGCGTTCACCGGCGCGCCCTTGTTGCCCCAACTGCCGCGAATGAAGCTCACCACATCCGCCACTTCCTGATCCGACAACCGCCAGGCGAAGCCGGGCATGGTGAAGGTCGAAGGCGCGGTGTGCGTTGCCGGCAATGTCCCGCCCTTGAGCACGATGTGGATCAATGAGGTTGGATCTTCCGATTGCAGCACCGGATTACCTGCCAGCGCCGGGAATACCCGCGTATAGCCGTGGCCGTCGGTGCGGTGGCATGCCGCGCAGTTGTCGATGTAAACCGACGCGCCGCGCTGGCTGTCGTCACCGTTCCATAGGGCCTTGGCGGCTTTTTCATCGTACGAGTGCGGTTGATCGTTCGGATCAGTCGCTGGCAACGACTTCAGGTAGCGAGCAATTGCAGTCAGGTCGGCGTCGGTCATGTATTGCATGCTGTGGGTGACCACATCGCTCATGCCGCCGAACACTGCGCTGCGGTCACTGCGGCCGGTCTTGAGGAACTGCACCAGTTGCTCTTCGCTCCAACTGCCGAGGCCGTCCTTGTGATCGCCGCGCAGGCTCTTGGCGATCCAGCCTTCCAGTGGCGCGCTGCCGGCCAGGAACGTGCTGCCATCGGCCGCGCTCAGGGATTTTTCCTGCAGGGTCAGGGCACGCGGCGTGTGGCAGGCGCCGCAATGGCCCAGGCCTTCCACCAGGTACGCCCCACGGCTGATCACCGGATCATCCGATGTCGCTTTATAGCCCTCGACCTTCGGCGCAAACATCCAGCGCCAGCCCATCAGCGGCCAGCGCATGCTCAACGGCCATGGAATGTCGCTGGCCTTGTTCTGTTGCGCCACCGGTTCTACGCCCTGCATGAAATACGCGTATAGCGCTTTCATGTCGGTTTGGCTGACACGGGCGTAGGACGGATACGGCATCGCCGGGTACAACGTACTACCGTTTTTAGCGACACCATGACGTACGGCCTGATCAAAGTCCTCGAAGCTGTAATCACCGATGCCGGTTTTATCCGGAGTGATGTTGGTCGAATAGATCGTGCCGATCGGGGTTTCCATCGGCAGGCCACCAGCGAACGCCTTACCGTTTTTTGCAGTGTGGCAAGCCACACAGTCGCCGGCACGGGCGAGGTATTCGCCCATTTTGATCAAGGATTGATCAACTTCGGCGGCCTGCAAAGAGGCGCTGCTGAGCAGGGCCAAGGTCGCGATAACAAGATTTTTCATGGTCATCGCTCCTTACGCCTGAACCAGCGGGCCGGGGTTTTTCAGGTATTGCTCGCGGATCGCTTTTGCCGACCAGTAGGTCAACGCAGCCACCAGCCCGGTCGGGTTGTAACCCAGGCCCTGCGGGAACGCTGAAGCGCCCGGCACGAAGACGTTATGCACGTCCCAGCTCTGCAAGTAGCGGTTCAGCGCGCTGGTCTTCGGATCGGTGCCCATGATCGCGCCACCGTTGAGGTGCGTGGTCTGGTAGGCCGCGGTGTTGAAGTGATCGCCAACGTTCTTGCCAATCACCGCAATGGCTTTCGGGCCCATCGCCTCGGCGACTTTGCCCATTTTCTCGACCATGAAGCGGTTCATTTTGATGTCGTTTTCCTGCCAGTCGAACGTCATCCGCAGCAGGGGCAAGCCGTAGGCATCGCGGTACACCGGGTCGAGATCGAGGTAGTTGCCTCTGTAGGATTGATGCGCGCCGTGAGCGTCCATCGACACCTGGTGGGTGTAGTAATCGGCGGTCGCGCGTTTCCAGGCACTGCCCCAGGCCGGAGTGCCCGGTGGGTTGGAGGTGCCGGCAATCGGTCGGCTGCCCGCCTGGTTGACCCACATTGGCGAACCGCCGACGAAGCCGTGCGGGCCGTGGTCGAAGTTGTCGGCGTTGAAGTCATCCAGCGCCACGCCGTTACCGCCGGCGCCGATGAAGTTGTTGGTGTGGGTGTCCTTGTCGAAGAACGCCTTGATGGTCGCCATGTTCTGGTAGGCGAAGTTACGCCCCACCACACCTTCGCCGCTGATGGGGTCGTAAGGTTTGCCAATCCCGGAAAGCAGCATCAGACGCACGTTGTGCAATTGGAAAGCGCCGAGGATCACCAGGTCCGCCGGTTGCTCGATCTCGCGGCCCTGGCTGTCGACGTAAGTGACGCCGGTGGCTTTGGTTTTGCTGCTGTCGAGGTTGATCCGCAGCACATGGGCATTGGGTCGCAATTCGAAATTCGGCAGCGGCTTGAGCGCCGGCAGAATGTTCACGTTCGGCGAGGCCTTGGAATACATGTAGCAAACGTAACCGCTGCAGAACCCGCAGAAATTGCACGGGCCCATCTGCGCGCCGTAGGGATTGGTGTACGGGCCCGAGGTGTTGGCCGAAGGCAGGTTGTAGGGTTTGTAACCGACCTCCGTGGCCGCTTTGCCGAACAGCTGTGCGGACACGGTGTTTTTCTGTGCCTGCAGCGGGAACGGGTTGGAGCGATCCGGTGCGTAAGGGTTGCCCCCCTTGCCCTGACCGACCAATTGACCTTTCACGGTCCAGGCCTGGCCCGACGTGCCGAAAACCTTTTCGGCGAAATCGAAGAACGGCTCCAGTTCTTCATAGCTGACGCCGAAGTCCTGGATGGTCATGTCTTTGGGGATGAAGCTTTTGCCGTAACGCTCTTCGTAATGGCTGCGCATGCGCAACTCGATCGGGTCGACACGAAAGTGCACACCCGACCAGTGCAGCCCGGCGCCGCCGACGCCATTGCCCGGGAGGAACGCGCCCAACTGGCGGTTGGGCAAGGCAATGTCGTTGACGCTATGGCGAATGGTCACGGTCTCTTTGGAAATGTCCTGGAAGAGTTTTTTCCGCACGCTGTAGGTCAGTTCGTCAATCACCTGTGGATAGTTGCCGTCGGGGTAGGTGTCCTGCATCGGCCCGCGCTCCAGCGCCAGCACGTTGAGCCCGGCCTCGGTCAGCTCTTTGGCCATGATCGCGCCCGTCCAGCCGAAACCGACGATCACGGCGTCGACCTTCTTCATTACCGTTGCCATGCTCACGCCCTCTCGCCGCGAATCGAAACTGCCGGAAAGGGGTATTGCTCGTTGCGTTCCACCCAATCCATGAAATCGGCGCGGGCGCCGGGGAAGCCGATCATGGTCCAGCCGACCATGCCTTTATTGCCGCCGTGGATCGGGTCGCAGAAGAATCCTTCCTTGGTGTTTTGCAGCAGCAGGTTGAAGAAAATCTTCGCGGGGACGGTATCGAATTGCGGTTTTCCGGCTTCGAGTTGTTTGAGTAAATCGTCTCGGGTAGCGCTGTCTTGGTCAGCAAATACTTTACCGTTGATGGATTTTGCCCACTGATCCGTGGCGGCGATGCCGAGGCGATAGATCTCTTTTGGCACGAGTTTGCTCTGCCAGCCCATCTCCGGCGCCGCGTCGGCGTTGAAGGGGCCTTGCATGTACCAAAGGGCGCCAGCGGCATACGGGGTGTTCATCTGACGATCGATGTATTGCGGCACGCCAGCTTCCAGCGCTCCCGGGCCTTGATCGTCGTTGGGGATCAGTTGCGCCACGGCGGCATGGATGAAGGCCCATTCTTGGGCGGTGAAATAGCTTGGCTGATAATCGTCGGCGTCAGCGCGAACCGGTTGCATTGCGGGCGCAGGTTCAGGCGCGGCTTGCAGCACGCTGCTGCCCAGACCGGTACCGGCCAGGGTGACGACGGGAATCAGGGTCAGGGATTTGCGCAAAAACTCACGCCGCGGGTTGTCTCGATCTTCATCAGACATGGGGGGGGCACCTCATCAGGCATTAAGGGTGGTCAGCCGTTTCTGCGAACGGCTTGAGGATTTTTCGTCGCGACGTGGCCGGGATGATCCGGAGAGCTGCAACATGATGTGACAAATGGTAGCAGCCTAAGCATTGAGATGAATCGTTTCAGTCGAAAAAAGCCGAAATGGCTGACCCGCTTTTCAGCGGATTGATGCCGATTCACATTTCTTTGACAGACGGCTCACGGGGCTTTGACCGGCAAACCTTGAAGCTTCAATTCTTCAAAAACCCGACACGGTCTACCCAGCATGTCTCGAGTGCGTTTTTCCCCCGCTTTGTGTTTGTCGCTTGTCGCCATGCTGCATCTGATCCCGGCCCAGGCGGCTGATACCGTGCCTTCCCGTCCCGAGGAGTGGGCGCAGCCGGTCGAGGTGCAATACAACCTGTTCCAGATGTCGCCGACCCTCTATCGCAGTGCATTGCCCGATAGCGGCGCGGTGCCGCTGTTGAAAAATCTCAAAGTGGCAACGGTGATCAACTTCTTGCCGGAGGCCGACAGTCGCTGGCTGTCCGAGCCAGGCATCAATCAAGTGCAGTTGTCCTATCGCACCAATCACGTTGATGACAGCGATGTGCTCAAGACTTTGCGCGCTATCCAGAGCGCCGAAGCCAAGGGCCCGGTGTTGATGCATTGCAAACACGGTTCTGACCGCACCGGCCTGATGGCAGCGATGTACCGCGTGGTGGTGCAAGGCTGGAGCAAAGAGGATGCCTTGAACGAGATGACCCAAGGTGGTTTCGGCGAAAGCGGCCATTTCAAGGATGGCATTCGCTACATGATGCAGGCCGATGTCGACAAGCTGCGCACTGCGCTGGCCAATGGTGATTGCAGCACCAGCGCGTTCGCCACCTGCTCGATGAAGAGCTGGTTTCAGACCGTCAATCTCAAGTGACCAGAGAATTCATTGAGGTGCGGCCGCAAAAAATTGCGTGTTGACCGGCTCGCCGAGAAACGCCTGCGCCGCGCTCAGCAACGAGCGCGAGTCGCCGGGGGAAAAGAACGCCTCGCGAAAATCCCGACCCGTTTGTGCGTCGAACACCCAGTCTCGCTGAAACCGCTTGAACACTTCGGTTGCCAGCACGCCAGACCATTTGTAGGCATAGACTGACGCCTCGTAACCGGTCACCAAATAGTCAAAGCCATAGGCGAAGCGGTGATACCCCGACATTCCTAGATGAGGCATTTCGCGTTGTACATCCTCGAACACTTGTTCGATGCTTCGGCCATCGCCATGAGAGCGGTGCAACTCCAGATCAAACAGCGCCGTCATCAGTAACAGCGCGGTTGTCCGGCTGGTGTGGGCGCCAATGGCGGCCAGCGCGGTGTTGACCCGCGCTTCTGTCAGGCGTTCGCCGCTCTGGTAATGCGCCGCCAGCCACACCAGAAACTCGGGTGACAGGCACCAGTGTTCAAACAACTGCCCGGCAAATTCGGCGGTATCACGCGCCAGTTGGGAAATCCCCGACAAGTTGCGATGGGGCGAGCGCGTCAGCACATGCTGCAGGCAATGGCCGAATTCGTGGAACAGCACCCGCAGGTTTTCATGGGAGAGCAGGCACGGGTGCTCGTCGGTGGCAGGGCTGAAATTGCAGTAGAGGCAAGCAATCGGCAGTGACGGCCGTCCCTCGGCATTGATTCGACGGGTGCGCAAGACGGAGGTGAAGGCGAAGTCGGCCGCGTCTTCGCGGTGATAGGGGTCAACATAGATATGCCCGATCACCTGCCCATGTTCACTGACCTCCAGTAGCCGTACGCTTTGATGCCAGTGGCTGGCGGTCGTCTGTTCGACGATGCTGATCCCGAACATGCGCTCGCTGAACAGACAAAGTCGGCGCAACGTGCCCTCCAGCGGGAAGTACTCACGCAAGCCTTTCAACGCACCGTTCAACTGCTGGAGGCGTAACTGCTCGGCGAGGAAGTCTTCATCCCACGCCTGGATATCCACAATCCCTTGGGTGTGCGCAAACGCTTTCAGGGCTTGGGCATCGCGCAGCAGGGCCGGCGTATTCAACGCCAGTTGCTGGCGCAAAAAAGCTTCAACCTGTGCAGCAGAGGTGGCCATGCGGTTTTCGAGACGCATCTGGACGAAATTCTCGAAGCCCAACAATTGGGCTTTCTCGTGACGCAATGCGATCAGCACCTTGAGTACCGGATCGTTATCGAGTTTTTTCGCCTGTGGGCCTAGATCCGACGCCCGGTTGATCCAGGCTGTGAAATAGGCCTCACGCAGCGCCCGGTTTTGCGCATGGGTCATGATTTGCCGGTAGGTGTTTTGCTCCAGCGTCAGCCGCCAGCCCTCGTGTCCTGCCTCTTTGGCGTTGAGCGCCAGGCGCGCCTTCACTGCCGCAGACAAGCCTTCGAGCTGAGTGACATCGTCTATGCGTTGGCTCCACGCGGCGTTGGCCAGCTCCAGATGACTTCGAAAACGTTGCTCCGTTAGCCGGATCTCGCCATTCAAGCGGGCAAGTTTGCGCTGTTGTGCGAGCGGCAGTTCGATACCGGACAACCGGAATTTGCGCAGAATTTTCGCCAGAGACGCTTTGCGTTGATCGTCGAAACCGGTGGCGACCGAACTCTTCGCCAGCCGTTGATAACTGCGGTACAGCGCCAGGTCAGCGGTCTTGTCGGCTCTGTACTGAGCGGCAACGACGCTGCACAACGCGCTTTCCCTGAGCCAGTCGATATCGTTGGATTTGACCGTCGAAAGCGTGTCGATAACGGCCATGGCCTCAACCAGACGTGCATCGGTTTCGTCGATGGCCACGACCAGATCGTCCCAGCCCGGATGCTCAGCCTGGCTGGTGATCACCCTGGCAATGACCTGGCGGTTATCGGTCACGATCGCGTTGATGGCTGGCAGCAGATGTTCGGCGCGTATCGCCGACCACGGAGGCAGGGTCCAGTGTTGTAAAAGAGGGTTGGTGTGGAGCATGGCGTCTTCCTTGAGCGATGGCTGAAAGTGCCAGCCTAAGCAGGAAGCGCGGCAGAAGGGTGGTACATAGTTACCACCTTCCACCGCAATCGGTGGAAGGTGGCACTGACTCAGTGTTGTTCGTCGGGTTTTTTCTTCAATTTTGGATTCGGGAAGAACTGCACCGCCTGGACGTTCTTGTCTGCTGGCGGTTTGAGCGCGCTGGTATTGACCCGCGTGCCCAGTTCTTTGGGCACCGACAGCCCTTGCTCGTTGAGCGTGTCGGCGTAACCGCAGGCCACGCATTCGCGGTGTGGCACGCTGTCCTCGTTCCACATCATCAACTTGTCCGGCTCGCTGCACGCCGGGCAAACCGCCCCGGCGATAAAGCGCTTCTTGGTAATCACAGGCCCCTCACTCATGCTGCCGCGTCCTCACTCAGGCCGCTGTGGCGCAAGAGTGCGTCAATCGACGGCTCGCGACCACGGAAGTCGACGAACAGCACCATCGGCGCCTGCGAACCGCCACGCGCCAGAATCGCTTCGCGGAAAGCGCGGCCGGTTTCAGCGTTGAGCACGCCGTCTTCTTCGAATTTGGAGAAAGCATCCGCCGACAGCACTTCGGCCCACTTGTAGCTGTAGTAACCCGCCGCGTAACCGCCGGCAAAGATGTGCGCGAAGCTGTTGGGGAAGCGGTTGTAGGCCGGTGGACGCATCACCGACACCTCGTCGCGTACGCCTTCGAGCACCTGCGCGGCGCTGCGCCCGTCACCGTGGGTGGCGTGCAGTTCGAAGTCGAAAAGCGAGAACTCCAACTGACGCACCATCATCAGGCCAGACTGGAAATTCTTCGCCGCGAGCATTTTTTCCAGCAGATCCTGGGGCAGCGGCTCGCCGGTTTCGTAGTGACCGGAAATCAGCGCCAGGCCTTCCGGCTCCCAGCACCAGTTTTCCATGAACTGGCTTGGCAGCTCGACGGCGTCCCACGCCACGCCGTTGATCCCGGACACGCCGGCATGTTCGACGCGGGTCAGCAGGTGATGCAGGCCATGACCGAATTCGTGGAACAGGGTGGTGACTTCATCGTGGGTCAACAGCGCAGGTTTGCCGCTGTCGGCCGGGGTGAAGTTGCACACCAGATTGGCCACTGGGCTTTGCAGCACGCCGTCGACAGTGCGACGACGATCACGAGCGCCGTCCATCCAGGCACCGCCGCGCTTGTTGGCACGGGCATAGAGGTCGAAGAAGAAGCGGCCGACGTGCTGGCCGTTTTCCTTGATTTCGAACAGGCGCACGTCCGGGTGCCAGGTGTCGAAGCCTTTGAGCTCGGCAATCTCGATGCCGTACAGGCGTTGAACGATGGCGAACAGGCCGCTCAGCACCTTGTCGATCGGGAAGTACGCGCGCAGGGTTTCCTGGGCGACGCTGTAGCGTTGTTCACGAAGTTTTTCGCCGTAGAAACCGCTGTCCCAGCTTTGCAGATCGGCGCAGCCCTGTTCGGCGGCGTAGGCACGCAATTGTTGCAGATCCTGCGCGGCAAACGGTTTGCTGCGCTTGGCCAGGTCGCGCAGGAAGCTCAGCACCTGATCGCTGGACTCGGCCATTTTCGTCGCCAGACTCAACTCGGAGAAACTGGCGAAGCCCAACAGTTGGGCCAGTTCCTGACGCAGATCCAGAATCTCTTCCATCACCGGGCCGTTGTCGTTCTGGCCAGCATTGGGGCCTTGATCCGAGGCGCGGGTGCAGTAGGCGGCGTAGACTTCTTCGCGCAGCGCGCGGTCCTGGGCATAGGTCATCACCGCGTAGTAGCTCGGGAATTCCAGGGTGATCAGCCAGCCGTCCAGACCTTTAGCCTGTGCGGCGGCAGCCATTTGCGCCTTGGCCGAATCGGTCAGGCCGGCGAGGGCGGCTTCGTCGGTGACGTGCTTGGTCCAGGCCTGAGTGGCGTCGAGCAGTTGGTTGGAGAAGCGGCTGCCCAGCTCGGACAGTTTGCTCTGCACTTCGGCGTAGCGCTTCTGTTCGGCTTCCGGAAGGTCGATACCCGACAGACGGAAATCGCGCAGGGCGTGTTCCAGAATGGTTTTTTGCGCCACGTCGAAACCGGCAGCTTGCGGGCTGTTGGCCAGGGCTTCATAGGCCTGGAACAATTCGCGGTTCTGGCCCATCTCGGTGGAGTAGGCGCTCAGGGCTGGCAGGCACGACTCGTAGGCATCACGCAGTTCGGCACTGTTGCACACGGCGTTGAGGTGGCTGACCGGGCTCCATGCCGCACCGAGGCGGTCATTGAGTTCGTCCATCGCCAGTACCAGGCCGGCCCATGTCGGGTTCTGGCCTTGGGTCTTGAGGATGTCGGCGATGGCGGCGCGGTTGTCGGCCAGGATGGTTTCAATGGCCGGCAGGACGTGTTCGGCACGGATCGTGGAGAACGGCGGCAGGTCGTAGGACTGCAGAAGAGGGTTGTTCACGCTCACGGTTGGCACCTTGGCTGGAAGAAACATGCGCCCATCTTAATTACAATCGACACTCACCGCAGCTATCGGCGACAGAGAGAGAACTAATCGTGTCCCTTCGCAAATACCAGAATCACACCCCGCAGTTGAGCAAAGGCGCATTTGTCGACGGCTCGGCGGTGGTGATCGGCGACGTCGAAATCGGCGAAGACAGCTCCGTCTGGCCGCTGACGGTTATTCGTGGCGACATGCACCGCATCCGCATCGGTGCGCGCACCAGCGTGCAGGACGGTTGCGTGTTGCACATTACCCACGCCGGCCCGTTCAACCCGGACGGCTTCGCGCTGCTGATTGGCGACGACGTGACCATTGCCCACAAAGTCATGCTCCACGGCTGCACGGTTGGCAGCCGCGTGTTGATCGGCATGGGCAGCATTGTCATGGACGGCGCGGTGGTCGAGGACGATGTGATCATCGGCGCTGGCAGCCTGGTGCCGCCGGGCAAACGTCTGGAAAGCGGCTTTCTGTATGTGGGCAGTCCGGTGAAACAGGTCCGTGCGCTGACCGATAAGGAAAACGCCTTCTTCACCTACAGCGCGGCGAATTACGTGAAGCTCAAGGATCTGCACCTGGCTGAAGGCTACGACCAGCTCTGAATCGACTTACACCTGCTCAGGATTTCTCATGCATTACCAGACCGTACTGTTCGACCTCGATGGCACCCTGACCGACCCGCGAGAGGGCATCACTCGTTCCATTCAGTTCGCCTTGAGCAAACTCGGCATCGACGAGCCGGACCTGACAAAGCTTGAGCATTTCATCGGCCCGCCGCTGTTGCAGGCGTTCATGCAGTTCTACGATTTCGACGAGGCCAAGGCCTGGGAGGCGGTGAATTTCTACCGCGAGCGTTTCAAGGTGACGGGACTGTACGAGAACCGCGTGTTCGACGGTGTCACGCCGTTGCTGGAAACCCTGAGTGGCCAAGGGCGGCAGCTGTATATCGCGACGTCCAAGCCATGGGTGTACGCCCGCGAGATCGCCCGGCACTTCGACTTTGCCCGACACTTCAAGGTGATCTACGGCAGCGAGCTGGATGGCACGCGGACCAACAAGGTCGAGTTGATTGCCCACCTGATTGCCGAGCAAGGGCTGAATCCGGCGGATACGCTGATGATCGGCGATCGTAAACATGACCTGATCGGTGCACGCAGCAATGGCCTGGATGGGGCGGCGGTGGGCTATGGGTTTGGCAGTTTTGAAGAGTTGAACGCTGAAGCGCCGGCTTATCACTTTGAAACGCTGGAGGAGTTGCATCAGGCGTTTTTGCAGAACCGATGAAATTGCGCTCCCACAGGGCCTGTATGTCGTGTGCAAGTCCAGTGTGGGAGCCGGCTTGCTCGCGAACAGGCCCGTTCAGTCAGCCATCATGAATCTGCCAGCGTTTTCAACGCTGCCTTACGCTCGAGCACCGGCAAATTCCCCAGCCTCTCCACCGCTGAATAAAACCTCACCCAATCACCTCCCACCTGCCTGAACAGCGCAGCAAACGCCGGCACCCACTGGTCGTACAGTCCAAACGGCAACAGCCGCGCATTGTTCAGCGGCGCATTGACCCACGCGTCATAGCGCTTGTCCCCGGCCCACTGACTATCCCGCATCACCCGGTAATCCCGGCGAAACTGTTCGAACTGCGCCGCTTTGCGCTCACGCATCTGCTCGGCCGGCAATGACTGGGCGTAGAGCTTTTCCAGACGTGAACGGGTATCGAGCACCAGTGCAATGAACTGGTCACGTTGTTTGAGTTTTGAGTCGTTGTCCGCTGGCAATCCACGAAACGCCCGCCATTGCCGGGTGCCTTCCTGCTCGACGAAGGTGGCGAAGGACTCGTTGAACTCGGTGTCGTCCTTCACATAGAAGCGCTGATGGGCCAACTCATGAAAAATCAGTGTGGCCAACCGCTCGTCGCCCCAACCCATCATCGAATTGAGGATCGGGTCGTTGAACCAGCCCAGCGTGGAGTACGCCTCGACGCCGCCGATCGACACGTCCATGCCCTGCAGGCGTTGGATCGCGGCTTCGCCCCGGGCCGTGCTCTGGCTGTAGTAGCCGCGATAGGCCACGCATCCGGCAATCGGGAAACAGTGGTTTTGCGGGGTCAGCGAAAACTCTTGGGTGGCGAACACATTCCACACCACAAACGGCCTTCCAATGTCGGCGTACAGGCGATAGCTCTGGTTATCCGGAAGGTGCAAGTGCTGGCTGGCGAAGGTGCGGGCCTTTTGTGACTGCGCCAAGTGTGCGCGTAACTTTGCGTCGCGGCTTGGGTCGGCAATCACCTCGGCCACCGGCTCGCGGGCCCGCAGCAATTGCCATTGACCGTTGGCCAACTGGCCGTAGTAGCTGACGCTGGCGCAACCGTTGAGCAACAAAAGCATCACACCCGGAAACAAAATCCGAAAAACGCGATCAAGTAACCGATGGCTTGGAAGCGGCCTGATCAAAATAAGAAACCCCTGGAAAGTCTGCCCGCAAGACTATCCCGCCCATTGGAGCTGCGCTATGCGTATGTTGATGCTGACAGGAGGCCTGCTGACGCTGGCCGGATGTGCCGGATTTGGAGTGCCTGATCCTGACCCCTCGCAGGCCTGGATCGATCTGAATGCCCGGCAGCAGGACACGGCACTGCAAGCACTGCAAGTCGACCGCAAGGCTGCCATCGACAAACGCTATTTCGAGGTGCAGCCCGGCAGTCATGAGCTGACGGTGCGTTATCAGTTTCCGGTGGAAGCCACCAATATTGGTCCCGACGCCGAGCCGCTCTGGCGCGATTGCCAGTTGAACGTGAAATTCAATGATTTCAACGCCGGCCAGCGATATCAATTGCAGGCCGGCAGTATCGGTTTCCGACCTTGGGCCAAGCTCTATGACGAACAGCGCAAGGTCGTGGGACAGGGCACTCCGGCTGGATGTCAGAAGACCTGATCGGCGCTATGCTCAATCTCCCATCCAAAGGACATTGATCATGCGCAGGTTGACGTTGTTGCTTGCTGCAAGTGTGGTTGCCGGTTGCCAGAGCCCGATGCCAGCGGCTGACCCCGGCAAGGCCTGGGTCGACTTCGCCATGCCCACCCCTGGCGGCAAAGTGCTGATGGCGGAACGGCTGGACAAACAGAGAATGCCGGACGGACGGTTTTTCCAGGTCACGCCGGGCAGTCACGAGTTGACGGTTCGCTTTGATTTCGAGGTGTTCGGCGGTGGCATGAGCATGAACACCGATCCGCAGGAGCGGCTGTGTTACCTGACCGTGCGTTACGATCATTTCGAGGCCGGGCAACGTTATCGTCTTGAAGCCAGGTCACTGGCCTTTACGCCGAGCGCCCGGTTGATCAATCGCCAAGGTCAGATCGTTGCCGAAGAACGGCAGGTCAACTGCGTGCCGTGATCGACCTCAATTGTCGTTTTTCTGATAGATGATCGCTTTGGTGCCGTTTTCGCATGTCCCTACGACCATGGCGATTTCGTGCTTTTCAGCCTCTTCCTTGCTGACGATTTCCAGCGTGTAGGAGGGCACGGCATTCGCCTGGATTTTGATTTCGATCTCGTTCTTCAATTCTTCACAGTCTTTGGGGGCGGCAAGAACCGAGGTGGCCAGTGCACTGCAAAAAATCGCCAAGCCAATACGTTTCATGAGAGAAGCTCCTTGAGGCAGCGCGCACGGGTGTGCGCTGAAGCTGCTGTCATTTATTCGACCATACTTTTACTCGGCGAGTTCTGACTTCGCTCACAGGTCTTGTTTATCGCTTCAGGCTTCGTGGGGATTTTCAGGTCGCTTTCGCAAGCAAGCCCGCTCCCACAACAGATCTTGTGAAACACCAAAGATCCTTTGTGGGCGCGGGCTTGCTCGCGAAGACGTCGGCCCAGCCAACGCCTGCTTAAGCGACCAGCGATGCCTCAAGGGTAATCTTCGCATTGAGTACCTTGGACACCGGGCACCCTTCCTTGGCCTTGTTGCTCAGTTCTTCAAACTGCGCCTGACTGGCTCCCGGGATCTTCGCCTTGAGAATCAGCTTCACCGCCGTGATCGCAAAACCGCCATCGACCTGGTCGAGGGTGACTTCAGCGTCGGTGTCGATGCTGTCGGCCTTCAGGCCTGCATCGCCGAGAATCATCGAGAACGCCATGGAGAAACAACCGGCATGTGCGGCGCCGATCAGTTCTTCCGGGTTGGTGCCCTTACCGCCTTCGAAACGGGCCTTGAAACCGTAGGGTGCTTCTCTGAGGACGCCGGTTTCAGTAGAAATCGAGCCGATACCGGTTTTCAGATCACCTGCCCAATGTGCGGATGCTTTCTTAACGATAGCCATGCTGCCTCCTCAAGATCAGACGCGGAACGCCGCGCCGTTGTGAATTTTGCTTGCAAGGGTTCTGAGGATAGACGTCGGGACAAAGTTCAGCTCGTCTGAATCGTTGACTTTTTTAGTAGGATTTTTCGTTCTGCTATTGAAACTCGGGTATATGCCCTCATTGCACAAAACACGCTTATGATTCGGCAGGTTTTCGTTTGCAAGAAAAACCTGCCTCCTCACTCGGAGACGCAGGTTTATGAAGCAACTGTCCGACGTAAAATTTTCCACCCTCGACCTGGTGCCAGTGCGCGAGAACGGCAGCCCGGCGCAATCGCTGCGCAACTCGCTGAACCTAGCGCAGCATGTCGAGAAACTCGGCTATACGCGGTTCTGGGTGGCTGAACATCACAACATGGACGGCATCGCCAGTTCCGCTACCTCGGTGCTGCTCGGTTATCTGGCCGGGGGTACGTCAACCATCCGCGTCGGCTCCGGCGGCGTCATGCTGCCCAACCATGCGCCACTGGTGATTGCCGAGCAGTTCGGCACGCTGGAAAGCCTGTATCCGGGGCGGATCGACTTGGGACTGGGCCGCGCGCCCGGCTCCGATCAAATGACCGCCCGTGCCCTGCGCCGCGAGCGTTCCGGCAGTGCCGATGATTTCCCGGAAGACGTCGCCGAACTGGCGCGCTTCCTCGGCCCGCGCACCCCGGAGCAACGAGTCATCGCGATGCCCGGCACCGGCACCCATGTGCCGATCTGGCTCCTTGGTTCCAGCCTGTTCAGTGCACAACTGGCCGGCGAGCGCGGTTTGCCCTACGCCTTCGCCTCACATTTCGCACCGCGCTTGATGCATGAGGCGATCCGCGTCTACCGCAATCACTTCAAACCGTCGGCAGTGCTCGACAAACCGTATGTGATGCTCGGTGTGCCGCTGGTTGCAGCAGATACCGATGAGCAGGCGGATTACCTGGCGACTTCGGTGTACCAGCGCATTCTCGCGTTGATGCGTGGACAAAGCCTGGTGCAACGCCCTCCCGTGAAAACCATGGACGGCCTGTGGCGGCCTCACGAGCGTGAAGCGGTCGGCGATTTCCTCGGTCTGGCGATGGTCGGCAGCCCGCAGAAAATCCGCGCCAAACTGGAAATGCTGGTTGAACAGACCCAGGCCGATGAGCTGATTTTCACCTGCGATCTGTATGAACATGCTGATCGCCTGCATTCCTATGAGTTGCTGGCGCAGGTGATGAATAACTAGATTGCCCTATTATTCATTAAACGTAACAACCTTCTAAAAAAGTAGAGAGTCTGGAATAATGATGGCGAATTGAAATCAATGTTCGGTAGAGGGAAAGATGAGCGGAAATTTTCAGGATGATGCGCGTGAGAAGCAAATGTGCGAGCTTTTCAACCTTCGCAAAGATGAAACGGAAGGACGATCAGGTATTGACGCCTTCTTAGATCTGGAATCCGGTTCGATCCCTTTCGAATTGAAGACTACATCAAAGGGCTCGGTCACAACGGTTCGTGACTTCGGTCTTGATCATATTAAAAAATGGAAGGGTAAGCACTGGCTGATTGGCTTCTTTCATGCGGGAAATAATTATTATGTTTATGGCTCTCCGTGTGCAATGGCGCCTTGGATTGCGTCTAAAGAAACTTATATTGCGCCAGATATAGCGTTGGCAGCAATTGCTGCGTCGAAGTTAAGTCTAAGTGATGTGTTCGATGCATTGGGTCGGAAAGATGTTTATAGCATCGAAGACGCAAAAGCCCTACAGAAGAAGCAGTATAGTGCTGCTCGCTATTTAGAATTGATGGATAGGAGTTTTGGTTATAGTCCAGAACGAATGCTTGAAATTCTTAAAGAAAGAACTATTTATCTAATGACTAGAGGGAGTACGCTTAATAACCCACACATCCCTCTTAGCTATTTCGAGGGATGGGTGCGGATTGAGAAAAACCACGCTAATGAATTACGGGCGTTGGTTTTAGAGTATATGGGTTAACTTATTCGTTAAGATTGATTGCTTCAAGCAGTTTTTTCGCGACTTGATAGGCAACAGGTGGGGCAACCGAATTTCCGATTTGCCCCAATACTTGATATACAGCGCCGGCGAATTTCCAGTCCTCTGGGAAGCCTTGTAATATCGCTACATCCTGTACAGATAGCCTAAAATGATCTTCCTTTGCTGGAAATATTGAAGCAGAAACTCTGTCACTCTGTACGCCATTTGGCCAGATTTCCATATCCCCCCAAGTTTTTTGACCTGCAGAGCTGTTTAGAATTGAAGTGGTGTTTCTTTTTCCTGTAAATGCACTTCGGATTGTAGGTGCGAGGTCATCATATCCGATGTCAGATAATCCGAGGGCCATGCGAACCCCCATCGTTTTTGGCAGTATGTTGTCGAATAGAGGAGTCGCATTTTTTTGAGATTTAAATAGGGCGCTTGCATCATGCGTTGGCGTTGGTGATTTAAATTTTTGCAGATCCTTCGCATATTTGAAGCCAACAAAAAAAACCCTGCGGCGAATTTGAGGAACACCATAATCAGCAGCATTCATTTCGAATTTTACAATGTGGTAATCTGGAAGCTTGTCAAGAATTTGGACTTTTACGAAGCTTTCAAATTTAGGGTTCAGTATTCCTAGTACGTTTTCTGCCACAAAAGCACGTGGGCTGATCGAGTTAACCGCTCTTATGAACTCTCCCCACATGTTCCGTTCATCGTCCATTCCCTTTTGCTCACCGGCGATAGAAAATGGTTGGCAAGGTGGACCGCCATGAATTATGTCGACTTGGCCGTTGTAGGAATCCCACTCAACTTTCGTCACATCTCCATCTTGTTGTCCGCCGAAAACATTCCAGTTCGATCTATTTTTCTGGAGTGTTTCTTTGCATATTGGAATGAGCTCATATGAGGCTACGTGTTCGTAACCTGCTCTATCGAAACCAAGGTCAAGTCCTCCGCCACCAGAGAACAGACTTAGGCAGCGTAAGCCGTTGCGTTCAAGTTGAGGCATGAGATTACACGGATTCAACCTAGGGGAATTAATATCATGGCATGATTTAATTAAGCCGAGTTCCGCGGAGGATTTAGCTAATCGCGAATCCTGAGAGGTTTGGCGATAAACAGCGCGCTGCTCATCTGTTAGCACGTATTCCTTCTTGGAGGAGTTTTTATAGACTGATGAACTTGTTTCCATAATAGAAATCCCCCGAGGAGCCAAAACTGGCGGCTATACTATCAGGGAGATTTGGAAATGTCAGCTGCTTTCTGATGATATGTGACGTAAGCGATTGTAGATTTATAAAAAGCCGACGCATGAGCGTCGGCTTTTGCATTTCAGGCGCGATCAACCGCGCTTGTAGACGATTTCCTTGGTGCCGCCTTCACAACTGCCGACCACCTTGCCGTCAGTCGCTGCACCCTTATCGACGATCTCCAGCGAATACCCGGCAACCCCCTTGGCATCCAGCTTCGCCGCAATCTCGCTCTTGAGCTCGTCACAAGGCTTGCCAGCAGCAAACGCGCCACCCGCAAGGCTCAACAAACCTACTGCCAATATGAACTTCTTCATCGGTCGCACTCCCTGGTCGGATTAATAGAGGCGGGCATCGGAGCATTGGCCCGATGCGCTCACCCTGTAGCGCTTTGCCATTCCTATGGCACTCGGCCAGCGCGCAAGTTCAGAAGTGTAGACCCAACTCAGCTACTGGCGATCCGGAAGCCGACTTTGAGCGTCACTTGAAAGTGCGCGGCCTTGCCGTCCTTGATGTGACCACGGGTGTCGATCACTTCGAACCATTCCAGATGCTTGATGCTTTTGTTGGCTTCGGCCAGCGCGTTGTTGATGGCGTCCTCGATGCTGTTGGTGGAAGAACCGACCAGCTCGACTTTCTTGTACGTGTGATGGTCACTCATGACGATCTCCTAGGCGTGTGGATTTGAGACTAGCAGTGAATTGCACTGTTGATTTCGGTGGCTACACGCAAGCGAAGTTCAGATTTTCTGCACTTTCTCAAACCGCTGAAGTCCCAATCAACACACGCCACTCATCACCAATGCAGGAGAGCCACCATGGCCAACACCTCTTTACGTAAAGCCTCGTTGCAAAGCATGGAAGCCGAGATCGAGAGTCTGCTCAAATCGTTGGAAAGCCTCAAAGACGACGCTTCGGACGAGTCGCGCAAGACCCTCAAGGCGCTCAAAAGCAACGCCGAGAGTGCGCTGAAACACTCGCGCCACCTGCTCAGCGATGCCTATGAAGAAGTCAAAGTGAAAACCCGCGAGACCGGGCTCGCCACCCGTGATTACGCTCAGGAACATCCTTGGACAACGGCCGGTGTGGCGGTCGGTGCACTGGGCCTGCTCGCGGCCTACTTGCTGTTCAAGCGCGGCGAATGATCCGGCTGGCGCAGCTCGTTCTTGAGCCATTGCGCCAGTTGCCGGGCGCGCCCGTCTGCGGCGCGTTTGGGTAGCCACAGCGCCAGTTGCGCCGGGGTTTCACAGAAGCCCCACGGCGCAACCAGGCGACCAGCCTTCAAGTCTTCAGTCACCAGCGGCTCCGGCGCGATTGCCACCCCCAGTCCCGCCACTGCGGCCTCCAGCAAGTAATACAAATGCTCGAAACCTTGCCCGAGCTTCAACGTTTTGGCGTCGAGGCGGTTTTGCTGTGCCCAACTGGGCCAGGCTTGCGGGCGCGATGTGGTGTGCAGCAATGGCTCATCGAGCAAAGCCTCGGCAGATGCCCTTTGCAGGCGTTGATAGCCGCTGAATAGTGGGCTCATCACCGGGCCGATGCGCTCGGCAGCTAATTCATACACCTGCATGTCCGCCGGCCATGGCGGCTCGGCGAACAACAGCAAAGCATCGAGCCCGGGACGTCGAGGGTCAAGATCGCCCTCACCGGCCGACAGATGCAGGCGCAAATCCGGCAGATCGGCATTCAGCCGTCCCAAGCGTGGAATGAACCAACGCGCCAGCAGGCTTCCGGAACAACCGAGCACAAATGGCGCGTCGGCAGTGCTTTGGGTTAATTCGGTGCAAACACTGCGCAACCGATCAAAGGCTTCAGCGCTGGCGTCGCGTAGACGCACGCCTGCATCTGTGAGTTTCAAGCCGCGTCCATCCTTGATGAACAGGCTGAGACCTAGGTGCTCTTCCAGCACCTTGAGCTGACGACTGACCGCGCCATGGGTGACGTGCAGTTGTTCGGCCGCCTGACTGACGCTGTTCAGGCGTGCGGTGGCTTCGAAGGCGCGCAAAGCGTTCAGCGGGGGAAGGTCATGGCTCATGGTATCTGTGAGTTTTCCTGACAGGTTGCGGCGATCTTATCGGTTTTCAGCATAGAAGGTCAGGGGTAGAGTGGTCGTCATTGTCTTTTGACCCCCTGGAGCAAACCATGACCCAGACTTCGCACAACGCCGATCTGCGTAACGGCCCTGACGCCAACGGCCTGTTCGGCTCGTTCGGTGGCCGCTACGTGGCGGAAACCCTGATGCCGTTGATCCTCGATCTGGCCCGCGAGTACGAAGCGGCCAAAGAAGATCCTGCCTTCAAAGAAGAACTGGCCTACTTCCAGCGCGACTACGTCGGACGTCCCAGTCCGTTGTATTTCGCCGAACGTCTGACCGAGTTCTGCGGTGGCGCCAAGATCTACCTCAAGCGCGAAGAGCTGAACCACACTGGCGCGCACAAGATCAACAACTGCATCGGCCAGATCCTGCTGGCGCGGCGCATGGGCAAGAAACGCATCATCGCCGAGACCGGCGCTGGCATGCACGGCGTGGCAACTGCCACCGTGGCTGCGCGCTTCGGTCTGGACTGCGTGATCTACATGGGCACTACCGACATCGAGCGTCAGCAGGCCAACGTGTTCCGCATGAAGTTGCTGGGGGCCGAAGTGATCCCGGTGGTCGCCGGCACCGGCACCCTGAAGGACGCGATGAACGAAGCCCTGCGTGACTGGGTGACCAATGTCGACAGCACTTTCTACCTGATCGGCACCGTGGCCGGGCCGCACCCGTATCCCGCGATGGTTCGCGACTTCCAGGCCGTAATCGGCAAGGAAACTCGCGACCAACTGCAAGCCCAGGAAGGTCGCCTGCCGGACAGCCTGGTGGCCTGCATCGGCGGTGGCTCCAATGCCATGGGCCTGTTTCACCCGTTCCTCGACGACAAAAGCGTTGAAATCATCGGTGTTGAAGCGGCCGGTTACGGCATCGAAACCGGCAAGCATGCGGCCAGCCTCAACGGCGGCGTACCGGGTGTATTGCACGGCAACCGTACCTTCCTGCTGCAGGACGACGACGGCCAGATCATTGACGCGCACTCGATTTCCGCCGGTCTCGACTATCCGGGCATCGGTCCGGAACATGCCTGGTTGCATGACATCGGCCGCGTGCAGTACACCTCGGTGACCGACGATGAAGCCCTCGCTGCGTTCCACAAATGCTGCCGCCTGGAAGGGATCATTCCTGCCCTGGAAAGCGCTCATGCCCTGGCTGAAGTGTTCAAACGCGCACCGAAGCTGCCCAAGGATCACCTGATGGTGGTCAACCTGTCCGGTCGTGGTGACAAAGACATGCAGACCGTGATGCACCATATGGAACAGTCGCAGCAGGAGAAACACTGATGAGCCGCCTGCAAACCCGTTTTGCTGAACTCAAGGAACACAATCGCGCCGCACTGGTGACCTTCGTCACCGCCGGTGACCCGGACTACGACACCTCGCTGGCGATCCTCAAAGGCCTGCCGAAAGCCGGTGCCGATGTGATCGAGTTGGGCATGCCGTTCACCGATCCGATGGCGGACGGCCCGGCCATCCAACTGGCCAACATCCGTGCGCTGGGTGCCAGGCAGAATCTGGCGAAAACCCTGCAAATGGTTCGCGAATTCCGTGAAGGCAACAGCGACACGCCGTTGGTGCTGATGGGCTACTTCAACCCGATCCACAAGTTTGGCGTTGAGCGTTTCATTGCTGAAGCCAAAGACGCGGGCGTCGATGGCCTGATCGTGGTCGACATGCCACCGGAGCACAACGAAGAGCTGTGCGACCCGGCCCAGGCTGCCGGTCTGGACTTCATCCGTCTGACGACTCCGACCACGGATAACGCGCGTCTGCCGAAGGTGCTTAACGGCAGTTCCGGATTTGTTTACTACGTCTCGGTGGCCGGTGTCACCGGTGCCGGTGCAGCGACGCTGGAACACGTCGAAGAGGCGGTCACTCGCCTGCGCCGCCACACGGATCTGCCGATCAGCATCGGTTTTGGCATTCGTACGCCGGAACAAGCGGCGGCCATTGCGCGTCTGGCAGACGGTGTTGTGGTGGGGTCGGCGCTGATCGATCACATTGCTAATGCCACGACGCCCGATCAGGCGATCGACGGCGTGCTGAGCCTGTGCTCGGCGCTGGCCGAAGGCGTGCGTAAGGCCCGGGTCAGTTGAAGGTAAAGTTCCTGATACAGAGGAATTAGCACCTCGCGGCACAGCCTAACCAAGCAAGACCGAGGGATTCAGAACCACGTTCTGAATCCCTTTTTGCTGTTAGTGCAATGAGGAACCCCCCATGAAAATGCCGAAACGTCTGATTGCCAGTCTGGGCGTGCTGATGATCAGCGCGACACCGCTGCTGGCCAGCGCTGATCAGCGCGATGATCACGACCGCGGCGGCCCGCAGCAGGGCCACTACGATAACCGCGGGGACAATCGCGGCAACGATCACCATGGCCCACAGAACAACCACCGAGGTGGCCCGCCGCCGCGCGACTTCGGCCCGGTGCGCCAGACCATTCGCGACAACCACGGCTACTTCGTGCGCGGCGCACCGCCGCCACCGGGCATCCATCTGGTACGAGGCCGGCCGCTGCCCCACGGATATTACGGTGAGCGCCTGGAGGGTCGTGCGTTAGGTCGTTTGCCGGTCTATCCGGGTTACGAATGGCGCCGGGCCGGGCGCGATATCGTGCTGATCGCGGTGGGTACCGGGATCGTGTATGAAATTCTGGATGGGGTTTTGTACTGATTTACAGGCAATAAAAAAGATCGCAGCCCAGGCGGCGATCTTTCGCGTCAGGGCAACTCCAGCCCGCCCGAGGCTTTGTGCAGTTTGCGCAAATGCTCGCCAATGTGTTTCACATTGGCTTCACTCGCGGCAATCTCGGCCGCGCGCTTGGGTTCAAGCAGCTTGCGCACCTCCGTGTCCAGATCGCCGGAAAGCGCCAGGAGCTTTTTCTGCCGCTGGCTGCTTTCCGCTTGCAGTCGGCTGAACTCGCTCGGTTGCGGCAAACCGTAACCCTTGGAATCGAGCAACTCTGCCGGACGACTGAGGAAACCGCTGTTGGCGAGGATTTGCTGCAAAGTCGCGTTGGCCTTGTCCATCCCGCCGTTATCCAGTTCGCGTTCACCGAGGTAGCGCTGCTTGACCTCGTCCTGAGCCAGCAGCAGTTGTCGGCGAAAACTGGCCTGCTCCAACAGCAGCAGTGCGGCGCTGGTGCGCAGGTCGGCGCGATCAAACCACGGACGGCGTTCCTCGGCCGACAACGATAGCCACTCCTCGACGCTGTTCTGTTTGATCGGTAATTGTTTCTTCAGTACAGCGAACATCGCTTGATAGCGATCGCGGAACGAGTCGAAGCGATACCCCAGGCGCAGAGCCTCCTTCGGATCGTCCAGCACGCTGGTGTCGGCGAGGCCGCGTCCTTTAAGCACTTCCAGCAAACCATTGGGCATGATGCTGTCCAGGCCGACGAGCTGAGCGTTGTTGCTGCCGCTGCGCAACAGCTTCAGGCCTTCCACTGCGCAATTGTTGGACAGGAAGAAGTAGTTGCCGTCGTAGCTCCAGTGCATCTCGGCGGCGTGTTCGACCACGCCTTCAATCTCGCTGCGTGACAGGTTCAGCGGCACCGATGCAAGGCTGCGCAGCTCGGTTTTGGTGTATTCATCGATGACCTGCGCCAGTGGCAAGACGAACAGCCGCGAAGGGTATTTGCCGACCAAGCCGTCCCAACTCGACAGTTGTACATCGCCCACGAAGGCGCGGTAGGACAGCACCAGATGCTGGTCCAGATCGAGCCGGCAATCCGGGCCACGTGGCCGACCCGGTGCGCAAATCACCAGACGCAACATGCTGTGGCCCCAACGGCTGACCCAGTTCTGGTTGGCCTCGGCGAGCAGGTAGTCGACGGCGTACACCCGCTCCGGATCGACTTGTCCCAACGGCTGCTTGGCGAAGTCGTTGCCCGCATTGAGAAACGCGAAACTCTTGCTGCAAGTGTCCTTGGCGGGCGGCGCCCAGCCAAAGTGTTCCTTGTAATAGCGGTACAGAGCCGGGCGGCGGCAGGCGTAGCTCGGGTCGAGGAGGAAATACTCCATGTTGACCGCGACGAACTCTTTCGGACTGGAGATTTCGTACAGATCCGGGCTGCGGGCAATCTGGCGGTTGTGTTGTTCGCGCTCGCCACGACGACCGACGTATTGCTGCCAACCGGCGAGATCGAGCAGGCGTGGGTCATCACTGAGGGTGAAGCGGCGGCCGTTCTGGCCACGGCACTCATCGGGAATACCGATCAGCCCGGCGCTGTTGAAACGTCGAGTGCAGCGCTGGATCAGCGTGCGCTCGGCACTCGGCCACAGGCGCGCGCGATCATAAATATGGGTGACTTCGTGCAGCACCGTGGCGAGCAGTTCCTGGCGCACAGTACCGTGGGGGCGATTGGTTTTTTCTTTGGCCGCGCTGCCGTCGGTGAGGCTGTCGAGCAGTTTGCGGTTTAGATCGAGCTCGGCAACCAGCGTGGCCTGGCCGTAGGCATTGCCGGGCATGTCGTCGGTCCAGCCAACGTCGATGTGCCGGTCCAGCCGCTCGATGAAGCTGGGCGGCAAGGCCTGCATGGCTTCATCGATCAGCGCTTGACTGGCCTGTTGTTGCGCGGCGCTCAGACCGTCGGTCTTGAGCCGCAATTGCAGGCCGGCGTGGGCGCTGTTGCCTAGCAGCAACAACGCCCCGGCCAGCAGCCAGGCGCCGAGTGATTTCACAGTGCGAGGATGGCTTCGGCGAGGACCTGATCGCTGGCGTCGCGAGCTTCCGGTACGCGAGTGCGCAAGGTATTGAGAGCGGCTTCCAGGTGTGCGCCGCGAATATCACCGTTGCTGGCGACAAAACTGGCGGCATCGTCGTGGGCTTCGCGGATGATTTTCGAGTCGCGAATCGAGGTGGTGGTATCGGACGTGAAATCGATGCTGCGCTGGGAGGCACGAACGATGATGTTACTGGTGGCTACCAGGGTGTGCGCCTGGGCCACATCGGCCAACAAAAACAGGCCAAGGGTGGCAGCAATCAGCGGGCTACGCATGGAACGACTCCGGAAGGACAAGGGTAGCTATTGGACGAGAATTGCCTGTGCCAGTTCACGGTCGCTTACATGAAGTTTCGGCCGGGTTTTGCGCAGGTAATGCAGCGCTGATTCCAGTCGAGCGCCTCGCAATTCACCGTCAGTGGCTACAAACGCTGCCGCGTCATCGTGAGCGGCGAGCACCAGTTTACGGTCGAACGGCGCGGAAGACACCATGCCGGTCGCCCAAAGGCTCACTACGGTGTTCTGCGTGGAGACATCGAAAGCATAGGCCGGTGTCACCCAGCAGGCGGTTAACACTACGGAAGGGATAAGCAGTTTTTGAAAAAAGTGCATAAGACTCGGTAACTGTTAGCGAGCCTCAAGGCTAGCGCAATGCCCGGGCCAGAGCCAGCGCCAAAAACATCGGGACACGACCGGCGTGTCCCTTCATGCCACGTTGATTCAGATCGCAAGAATCGCTTGGGCCAGTTGTGCATCGGTCGCGCTCAACTGTGGTGCTTGATGGCGGATAAGATCCAGCGCGCTTTCCAGCTTCACGCCACGGATCTGGCCTTCGCTGGCAACGAAGCTGGCCGCGTCGTCACGGGCGGCGAGTACTGTTTTGTTGTCACGCAACGACGAGGTGGCGTCGGAGGTAGCATCGGAAGAAGACTTGAGCGCACCAACAACGGCGTCGGTGGTCACGATGAAGCTGGAGGCGCTGGCATTGGCAGCCACGGCCAGCAGGGCGGCAGCGCTGAGCAGGCGAAGACGGGACATGATGTATCTCCTGTGGATAAACCGTATTGAGAGGTGGCTCGGTATCTGAGGAGTCAGACGCCAATGGCACAGCATTCGCCACGTTCTGCGTGGATATTAGGCCTGCAGACGAAGTTCGCACAGTGGGCAGAATGCTAGCGCCAGAAGGTTTTCTCCAGTTCATTCAGCCGATCGGCGTGGCTTAGCCCCAGATCCGCGAGATCCCGCCCATCCAGTTGCGTCAATAGACGCCGCGTCCTGGCTCGTTCAAGGCCTTGGCAGAAGCGGCGCAACAGGCGTTTTACGAGGTTGCAGCGAAGGGCGGGTTGTAAAGAAGCTGCTGAAACATCCTGTAAGCCATTCATGACAGATTCCTTTTTACTGGCAAGGTCGGAAAGTCATGTTGAACCCGTTGCAGGCAAGGGGGCAGATACATCCGTTTTAAATTGTACTGGTTCAGGTTCGGTATTCTTATAACTGTACTGTTGTTTGTAGCTGCCACCTGTAATGCATGTTTTCCTCGCCTGAAACGACAAAACCCGTCGCGGTTTCCCGCGACGGGTTTTGTTTGTTCAATTCGGGTTGCTGGCGGTGGGTCTAACGACCAGAGCCAGCGACGCTACTTAGCGCCAGAACGGCTTGCTCAGCTCTTCGTAGCGTTGTGCTTCGCTGATACCGGCGTCAGCCAGCAGACGCGAATCCAGACGAGCCAGTTGGTGGCGGCTGGAGATGCGGCGCTGCCACAACATCAGGTTGGCGATAACGCGCAAAGGCAGGGAAGCCTGGGTTTTTGCAGCTTTGTCTTCGAAGAACAGATCGGAACTGAGTGTACGTTCCATGGTTGACATCCTTCCGCTTGTGGCGGGATTAGGTAGTGGTTTAACTGGTGCCCATGATCCTCTCGTTTGCCTAGTCTCTCTAGATACAGTTCAACTGTATTGTGAGTGACCAGTTAACTGTTTAAAGGCGGTGTACGGGTCAAAATTGAGCAAACTGTACCTGTCTGCACTAACTCGGTGCGTTTTCGGGTGAGGCGGGCGTATTTGTAGGTAAATACTGTAGGAAATGACCAGTACAGAAGTACAGTTTTCGCAAGGAAGGCAATTTTAAAAAATCCATCGACGCAAACTGTGTTTGCGTCGATGGATTATCTGTGCGGATTACACCGCCAGCATGCGTCCGGTTTCTTCCAGGTTAATGTGCCAGCTCAAGGCTTCACGCAGGATATGCGGGGTGTGACCACCGATTGCACAGGCCGCAGTGAAGTAGTCATCCAGTGCCTGACGAAAGTCCGGATGCACACAATTATCGATGATTACCCGCGCGCGCTCCCGTGGCGCCAGCCCACGCAGATCCGCCAGGCCCACCTCGGTCACCAGAATGTCAACGTCGTGCTCGGTGTGGTCAACGTGGCTGACCATCGGCACCACGCTGGAAATCGCGCCACCCTTGGCGATCGATTTGGTCACGAACACCGCCAGATGTGCGTTGCGCGCGAAGTCACCGGAACCGCCGATACCGTTCATCATCCGTGTGCCGCAGACGTGGGTCGAGTTCACATTGCCGTAGATGTCGAACTCCAGCGCCGTGTTGATGCCGATAATGCCCAGGCGCCGTACGACTTCTGGATGGTTGGAGATCTCCTGTGGGCGCAGTACCAGTTTGTCTTTGTATTTCTCCAGGTTGCCGAACACGTCGCTGTTGCGGCGTTCCGACAAGGTGATCGAACTGCCCGAAGCGAAACTCAGCTTGCCGGCATCGATCAGGTCGAACGTCGAATCCTGCAGCACTTCGGAGTACATGGTCAGGTCTTCGAACGGTGAGTCGATCAGGCCGCACATCACCGCGTTGGCGATGTTGCCGATCCCGGCTTGCAGCGGGCCAAGCTTGTTGGTCATGCGCCCGGCATCGACTTCCTGCTTGAAGAAGGTGATCAGGTGATCGGCGATGGCGTTGGTGTCGGCATCCGGCGACGATACGGTCGATGGCGAGTCCGCCTGCTGCGTGATGACGATGGCCACGATTTTTTCCGGCGGAATCGGGATCGCTGTGCTGCCAATGCGGTCGTCGACCTTCACCAGCGGGATTGGCGTGCGCGTCGGACGATACGTCGGGATATAAATGTCATGCAGGCCTTCCAGGTTGGCGTTGTGCGCCAGGTTGATCTCGACGATGACCTGTTTGGCGAAAATCGCGAAGCTCGCTGAGTTGCCCACCGAGGTGGTCGGCACGATGTGGCCCTGTTCAGTGATGGCCACGGCTTCGATCACCGCGATGTCCGGCAGCTTCAGTTGCTGATTGCGCAGTTGCTCGACGGTTTCCGACAGATGCTGGTCAATGAACATCACTTGGCCGGCGTTGATCGCCTTGCGCAAGGTGCTGTCGACCTGAAACGGCATGCGTCGCGACAGCACGCCGGCTTCGGTCAGTTGCTTGTCGAGGTCGTTGCCCAGGCTCGCGCCGGTCATCAGGCTGATCTTCAGTGGCGTGACCTTGGCGCGTTCGGCCAACGCGTGAGGGACGGCTTTGGCTTCGCCGGCGCGGGTGAATCCGCTCATGCCGACGGTCATGCCGTCCTCAATCAAAGCGGCGGCGTCGGCGGCGCTCATCACTTTATCCAACAACGAAGGCAGGCGAATACGGTCACGGTACATGGATTATTATCTCGGGAAGCGAGTATCAGGATGCGCAGTCTAGTGAATTTCGCGGGCGCCTGTCCCGCTACCAAGGTCGCAAAAGAGGCGTCTATTTAGCGGGTTTGAAGTAAAACACCGTTACCGGATCTGCAACAACGCGGCATATTGTCCGATTGTTTTCGCCAACGAAAACGCCCCGACAAGTCGGGGCGTTCGGTATTGCTGCGAGGTGATTACTCGACCGCTTTAACCATGTCTTCGATAACTTTTTTCGCGTCGCCGAACACCATCATGGTCTTGTCCAGGTAGAACAGTTCGTTGTCCAGACCGGCATAGCCGCTGGCCATCGAGCGTTTGTTGACGATGATGGTCTTGGCCTTGAACGCTTCGAGAATCGGCATGCCGGCAATTGGCGATTTCGGATCGTTCTTCGCGGCCGGGTTGACCACGTCGTTCGCGCCGAGCACCAGCACCACGTCGGCCTGGCCGAACTCGGAGTTGATGTCTTCCATCTCGAACACCTGGTCGTAAGGCACTTCGGCCTCGGCCAGCAGGACGTTCATGTGCCCTGGCATCCGCCCGGCCACCGGGTGGATTGCGTACTTCACGGTCACGCCACGGTGGGTCAGCTTCTCGGTCAGCTCTTTCAGAGCATGCTGTGCACGCGCTACCGCCAGACCGTAGCCCGGTACGATGATCACGGTGTCGGCGTTGGTCAGCAGGAAGGTCGCATCGTCAGCCGAACCGGATTTCACCGGACGTGCTTCTTTCGCGCCAGCCGGGCCAGCGTCGGCCGTGTTGCCGAAACCGCCGAGCAGTACATTAAAGAAGGAACGGTTCATCGCCTTGCACATGATGTACGAGAGGATCGCACCGCTCGAACCCACCAGCGAACCGGCGATGATCAGCATCGAGTTGTTCAGCGAGAAACCGATACCTGCCGCTGCCCAGCCGGAATAGCTGTTGAGCATCGACACCACCACCGGCATGTCGGCGCCGCCGATCGGAATGATGATCAGCACGCCCATCACGAACGCCAGCGCCAGCATCAGCGCGAAGGCGGTGAGGTTGCCGGTGAGCATGAAGGTCAGGCCGAGCACCAGCGTCGTCAGACCCAACACCGCGTTGAGCTTGTGCTGACCGGCAAACTGTACCGGTGCGCCCTGGAACAGACGGAACTTGTACTTGCCCGAGAGCTTGCCGAACGCGATCACCGAACCGGAGAAGGTGATTGCACCGATGGCTGCACCGAGGAACAACTCCAGACGATTGCCCGCCGGAATCGAGTCGCCCAAGTGTTTAACGATGCCCAGCGACTGCGGCTCGACCACTGCGGCAATGGCGATGAACACCGCGGCCAGACCGATCATGCTGTGCATGAACGCGACCAGTTCCGGCATCTTGGTCATTTCAACGCGCTTGGCCATGATCGAACCGGCGGTGCCGCCGATCAGCAAGCCAACGATGACGTAACCGATGCCGGCGGTGGCCAGTTCAGCACCCAGCTTATAGATGAGGCCGACGGTGGTGAGGATGGCCAGTGCCATGCCGAGCATGCCGAACAGGTTGCCGCGCCGCGATGTGGTCGGGTGCGACAGGCCTTTGAGGGCCTGGATGAAGCAGATCGACGCGATCAGGTAGAGCGTCGTGACGAGATTCATGCTCATTACTTCGGCGCCTCTTCTTTTACTTTCGGGGCTTTCTTCTTGAACATCTCAAGCATGCGGCGGGTGACCAGGAAGCCACCGAACACATTGACCGCCGCCAATGCCACGGCGAGGGTGCCCATGGTTTTGCCCAGCGGCGTGACGGTCAGCGCAGCGGCGAGCATGGCACCGACGATCACAATGGCTGAAATGGCGTTAGTCACCGCCATCAACGGCGTGTGCAGCGCAGGCGTCACGTTCCAGACCACGTGGTAACCGACATAAATCGCCAGCACGAAGATGATCAGGTTGTAGATACCGGGGGAGATAAGCTCTTCCATCGTCTGAATCCCTGCTTAGGCGTTTTTGCGGATGACTTGGCCGTCGCGGCACATCAGGCACGCGGCGACGATGTCGTCTTCGAGGTTCACTTCGAACTGGCCTTCTTTGGTGAAGACCAGCTTCAGGAAGTCCAACAGATTGCGCGCGTACAGCGCCGAGGCGTCTGCAGCGACTTCACCGGCCAGATTGGTCGGGCCGCAAAGGGTCACGCCGTTCTCGATCACCACCTGATCGGCCACGGTCAGCGGGCAGTTGCCGCCCTGAGCCGCCGCGAGATCGATGACCACCGACCCCGGTTTCATCTGCGCCACGGTATCGGCGCTCAACAGCGTCGGTGCCTTGCGGCCCGGAATCAACGCGGTAGTGATGACGATGTCAGCTTGCTTGGCGCGCTCGTGCACAGCCTGGGCCTGACGCTGCATCCAGCTCGCCGGCATTGGTCGTGCGTAACCGCCGACACCGACGGCGCATTCGCGCTCTTCATCGGTCTCGTAGGGCACGTCGACGAACTTGGCGCCGAGGGATTCGATCTGTTCCTTCACGGCCGGACGTACGTCGGACGCTTCGATCACCGCTCCCAGACGTTTCGCTGTCGCGATCGCCTGCAAACCCGCCACACCTGCACCGAGGATCAGCACGCGCGCCGCTTTCACGGTGCCCGCCGCCGTCATCAGCATCGGCATGAAACGCGGATAGTAGTGAGCGGCCAGCAACACAGCCTTGTAGCCGGCAATGTTCGCCTGGGACGACAACACATCGAGACTCTGCGCCCGCGAGGTGCGTGGTGCCGCCTCCAGGGCGAACGCGGTAATCCCGCACTCGGCCATTTTGGCGATGGTTTCGTTATTGAACGGGTTGAGCATGCCCACCAGCACCGTGCCACGCTTGATCAGCGTCAGCTCGGCGTCGCTCGGGGCGACCACTTTGAGAATCAGCTCGGCACCGAACGCGTCATTGGCACTGCCAATCGTTGCGCCTGCCGCTTCATAGGCACTGTCGACAACACTGGCCTTAATGCCGGCGCCGGTTTGCACAGTGACCTTATGACCTTGGCTGATCAGCTTTTTAATGGTTTCCGGGGTTGCAGCAACCCGTGTTTCACCGGTCTGGGTTTCGAGAGGAACACCAATGTGCACGTCAAATCTCCTGCGTGATCTTATTGAGTAAACCCAGGCACTGCGGATGGTGCGACTGGGGCGGCCGATCAGCACGATCCCGCCGAATCAAGGCGGGGCGCGGCATTTTGCAGGCGAACTTTATGCCCTTCAAGGGATTATGACGGGTGACGGAAAATTAACTACAAGTCATCCCGTGACCGAATGTCGCAGATGACCGGCTGAACCCCTTGCAGGCCGTGCTTTTCAAGGATTCTGGCTGAATTTGAAATTTTTTCTCATCGGTGACGTGAATAGGCAGTGATGAGTCGTGAATAGAGGCTCAAAGCCACGCCATTAGGCGCTTGTGGGACGTCTGTACGACTTTCGGATACAGTCTGTGAAAATGCGACAAATATTTATATCTGTAGCGCTTTTCATTTGCTGACTACGGAGTCAACTACGGCGAAGAGCCTTTATCCTTCAAGGCTGTAGCTGTTCGCCTGATTCACCAGCCAATCGCGAAATGCCTTTAGAGACGCTGATTCGACCTTTCGCTCCGGAATCATCAGGTAATAAGCTTTGATGCTGGACAGGGCCTGCGGGTTGGCAATCACCAAGCGCTTCTCCCCCAATTCCCGCTGGATCAGGAAGGGCGGAATCAGCGCGATGCCCATGTCGTGCATGGCCGCTTGGGCGAGCATAGAGAATAGCTCGTAACGCGGGCCTGTCATGTCGCGAGGGATATTCAAGTGCTGGGAGTTAAACCACTGGCGCCAGGCATAGGGACGAGTGGTTTGCTGCAGTAACGGTAGATCGGCGATTTCTTGGGCTGTCAGGTGTGTCTTGTTACCGAGTAGGGCGGGGCTGCACACCGGCATCGGATTCTCGCCCATCAACCTGTGGGATTCGGTACCGGACCAATCCGCGTCGCCGAAGTAGATCGCGGCGTCGAACTCGGTGTCGGCAAACAGGAACGGCCGGGTGCGGTTGGTCAGATTGACCGTCACTTCCGGATGCTTGAGCTGGAAATCCTTCAGTCGTGGCAGCAGCCATTGCGTACCGAATGTCGGCACCACCGCCAGTTCGATCACGTTGGTCCCCTGTTGGCCCATCACCGACAGCGTATCCCGTTCAACTGCATCGAGTTGGGTCGCCACCCGGCGGCTGTAGGAAAGTCCCGCTTCGGTCAGCTTCACCCCACGTCTCGAACGTCGGAACAGTTCTACGCTGAGGAACTCCTCAAGGCTGGCGATCTGTCGGCAAATGGCGCCTTGGGTGAGGGAAAGTTCTTCGGCAGCTTTGGTAAAGCTCTCGTGCCGCGCGGCGGCCTCGAAGCTGATCAGGGCAGTTGTGCTGGGGATCTTTCTGCGCATGTACATCAACCTCACTAATGCGCCGCATAAAAGGCATTTAGCGACGTTTCGGAGTGAGAAATTAGCACAACAGAATGCGAAATCCTCGTTTGCCGTGACGACGAACCGCGCCTAGGATCAATGCCACGTTAATTCACCGATTTGCGAGGACACACTCATGGGCGGTAAAGCTAGCTTCAACTGGATCGATCCCCTGCTGCTGGATCAACAGCTCACTGAAGAAGAGCGCATGATCCGCGACACCGCCGAGCAGTTCGCTCAACAGAGCCTCGCACCGCGTGTCCTCGAAGCCTTCCGCCATGAGAAGACTGACCCGGCGATCTTCCGCGAGATGGGGGAGGTCGGCCTGTTGGGCGCAACCATCCCGGAGCAATACGGTGGCAGCGGCCTCAACTATGTCAGCTACGGCTTGATTGCCCGTGAAGTGGAGCGTGTCGATTCCGGCTATCGCTCGATGATGAGCGTGCAGTCCTCGCTGGTGATGGTGCCGATCAACGAATTCGGCACCGAAGCGCAGAAGCAGAAATACCTGCCAAAACTGGCGTCCGGCGAATGGATCGGCTGCTTCGGTCTGACCGAGCCGAACCACGGTTCCGACCCGGGCGCGATGATTACCCGGGCTCGCAAGGTCGACGGCGGTTACAGCCTGACCGGCGCGAAGATGTGGATCACCAACAGCCCGATCGCCGACGTGTTCGTGGTGTGGGCCAAGGACGATGCTGGCGACATCCGTGGCTTCGTACTGGAGAAAGGCTGGAAAGGGCTGAGCGCTCCGGCGATTCACGGCAAGGTCGGCCTGCGTGCTTCGATCACCGGTGAGATCGTGATGGACAACGTGTTCGTGCCGCAAGAGAACATTTTCCCGGACGTGCGCGGTCTGAAAGGTCCTTTCACCTGCCTCAACTCCGCGCGCTACGGCATTTCCTGGGGCGCACTGGGCGCTGCCGAATTCTGCTGGCACACCGCTCGCCAATACACGCTGGATCGCCAGCAGTTCGGCCGACCACTGGCTGCTACTCAATTGATTCAGAAGAAGCTCGCCGACATGCAAACCGAGATCACGTTGGCGCTGCAAGGCTGCTTGCGTCTGGGTCGTATGAAGGACGAAGGCACGGCTGCCGTTGAAATCACGTCGATCATGAAACGCAACTCGTGTGGCAAGTCGCTGGATATCGCCCGTATGGCCCGTGACATGCTCGGTGGTAATGGTATTTCCGACGAGTTCGGTGTGGCCCGTCATCTGGTCAACCTGGAAGTGGTGAATACCTATGAAGGTACCCACGACGTTCACGCGCTGATCCTCGGGCGTGCGCAAACCGGTCTGCAGGCGTTCTATTAACAGGAGAGCGACCATGGGCGCGCTGTCGCATCTGCGGGTACTGGATTTATCGCGAGTGCTGGCCGGGCCTTGGGCCGGGCAGATCCTCGCCGACCTTGGCGCTGAGGTGATCAAGGTCGAGCGCCCGGGCAATGGTGACGATACTCGCGCCTGGGGGCCGCCCTTCCTTAAAGACGCCTATGGCGAGAACACGTCCGAAGCCGCGTATTACCTGTCGGCCAACCGTAACAAGCAATCGGTGACCATCGACTTCACCCGCCCTGAAGGGCAAAAACTTGTGCGGGAACTGGCGGCCAAGTCCGACATCTTGATCGAGAACTTCAAGGTCGGCGGCTTGGCGGCTTATGGGTTGGATTACGAGTCGCTGAAGGCAGTCAATCCGGATCTGATCTACTGCTCGATCACCGGCTTCGGTCAGACCGGGCCGTATGCCAAGCGCGCTGGTTATGACTTCATGATTCAGGGGCTGGGCGGACTGATGAGTCTGACCGGTCGGCCCGAGGGTGATGAGGGGGCGGGGCCGGTGAAGGTCGGGGTGGCGCTGACGGATATTCTGACGGGGCTCTATTCGACGGTGGCGATCCTCGCGGCACTGGCCCATCGCGATCATGACGGTGGGGGGCAGCACATCGATATGGCGTTGCTGGATGTGCAGGTGGCCTGCCTGGCTAACCAGGCGATGAACTACCTGACTACTGGCAATGCGCCTAAGCGTCTTGGCAATGCGCATCCCAACATCGTGCCTTATCAGGACTTCCCGACGGCTGATGGTGATTTCATTCTTACCGTGGGTAATGACGGTCAGTTCCGCAAATTCGCGGAAGTGGCGGGGCAACCGCAGTGGGCTGATGATCCGCGTTTCGCTACTAATAAGCTGCGGGTGGCGAATCGGGCGGTGCTGATTCCCCTCATCCGACAGGCGACGGTGTTCAAGACTACGGCTGAATGGGTGGCCCAGTTGGAGCTGGCGGGTGTGCCGTGCGGGCCGATCAACGATCTGTCGCAGGTATTTGATGATCCGCAAGTCAAGGCGCGGGGGTTGGCAATTGAATTGCCGCATGCGTTGGCAGGGATGGTACCCCAGGTGGCGAGCCCTATTCGGATGTCGCAGACCCCGGTCGAGTATCGCCGAGCGCCTCCTTTATTGGGTGAGCACACGTTGGAGGTATTACAGCGGGTATTGGGTTTGGAGGCGGGAGCGGTTGCTACGCTGAAGGAGGAGGGGGTGCTCTGACCATTTCTTCTATATAGAGGAATGGTGTTTCGATCCTGGTTAGAGGCGGATCTGGATGTTTTTTAACCGATCTGCAAGTGATTGATAGAAAAGCGAAATTAACGGTTGACGGCAGATTCTGGAAGCCTATAATTCGCCCCACTTCCGGCGCAGTCGAAACAGAAAACTCCTTGAAATTCAATGAGTTATGAAGTTTTCGGCAGCAAGTTGCTTCAGTTCAT